>CBILQL010000133.1:0-9746 GCA_966238865.1 uncultured bacterium | reverse complement strand
TCCTGCTGGCAGGTAGCGTGCCGGTTTCCTGGGCCCTGTACCGCCTGTTCCGCAGGCGCTTCGCCTGGAGCGGCCGGGAAGGCCTCGGCCTCGTCGCCCCGTCCGTGGCCGCGGCCACGGCCCTGGCGGCCTTCGTCTTCGTCCACCATCTCTGGACCGGCGGCTTCCGCATGCTCAAGCTGCGTCCGGTCGCGGACTCGGTGGCCGAGGCCGTGAAGGGGAAGGACGCGCAGGTCCACAGGCCCGCGGACTCCGAGCTCGCGGCCCTGGCGGCGCGCTTCCAGACTCAATGGCTCAAGGAGCAGGGGGACAGCGCCTGGGTATTCCCGGATCCCGCGCGGCCCTACCTGAAGGTGCCCCTGCGCCTCGCCTGCGAAGCCGGCCCCTGGCCGCGCTGCGCCGAGGACAGGGACGGGGACGGCTTCCCGGCCTCCGCGGACTGCGACGACGGCGACCCCCGGGCCCGCCCCGGGGGGCGCGAGACGCCCGGGAACGGCGTGGACGAGGACTGCGACGGCGTGGACGCCGAACCCGCCAACTTCGTCCTGCTCTTCCTGGAGAGCCACCGGGCCGTGAACGTCGGGCACCTGCGTCCCTTCGGGGCCGTGGGCGCGGCCACGCCGGCCCTGGACTCCCTGGCCGCCGCCGGCCATGCCTGGACCCGCTTCGCCTGCGCCGGCATCCCCACCATCAACGCCCTGCTGGCCACCCACATGTCCGTGCTCCAGCATCCCACGCGCTACATCTCCAGCGACTTCACCACCCTGAACAACAATGGCTTCCCGGAAATCCTCCGCGACCGCGGCTACAGGACCCATTTCTTCTCCGCCGCCGATCCGTCCTGGGACGGCCAGGTGCCCTGGCTGCGGCAATGGTACGGCGGCTACACCTACGATCGGAGCCGCGAATCCGACGCCGACATGTTCGCCGACATGTCCGCCTGGATGAAGCAGAACCTCGCGTCCGGCAAGCCGTTCCTGGTGGGAGCCATCACCAAGACCAACCATTATCCCTTCAATCCCGAGCCGGGCGTCCGTCCGACGGCGCCGGACGCCTCCCTGCAGGACCGCATGCTGGCCACCATGGAATACACCGACGCGGCCGTGAGGCGCCTGGTGGAGTCGCTGCGCGGCGAACCCTGGTTCTCCCGCACCGTGTTTGTCATCCTCGCCGATCACGGCTTTCCGCTCTCCGAGCACGGCTCCTCGACCATCGGCCACGGCCTCTATAACGAGTCGGTGTGGATCCCCTTCGTCGTCTACGGGACCCATCCCAAGCTGGGGCCGCCCGCCCTGCACGACTATCCCGCCAGCCAGCTCGACCTGGGGCCCACCCTCCTCGACCTGGCGGGCATCCGCGACCCCAACCATTTCCTGGGCCACAGCCTGGTGCGCCCCGCCACGGGCCTCCACAGCCTCAGCTACCTGGTCCGCGGCCAGCAGGGCAGCCTGGAGCACGGCGACTTCCGCCTCCATGCCCCGCTGGGCGACATCCCCCGGGACCCGGGCCCGGAGATGTTCCACACCGCCACCGACCGGTTGGAGACCCGCGATATCCTTCCCAAGACCCGGGCGCTGTACGACTCCCTGGTCCCCTTCCTCCGCGACATGGCCAGGCTCAACACCTGGCTCATTGAAAGCGATAATCTGTGGCCGGATTCCGGAGCGGGCCTGCTCCGGGGGGCTGTATCGGCGGAAAAAGGGCCTTCGGGGCTTGAAAACCGCGCCGGCCTGAATTAACTTTTCCGGGCCTTGGGGTCATAGCTCAGTTGGTAGAGCGCTTGCATGGCATGCAAGAGGTCTGGAGTTCGACTCTCCATGGCTCCACCAGAAATGCCCGGTTCTCGTATGAGGCCGGGCTTTTTTGTTTTGTTCAAGGTTCCCAAGGGTTCAGGATCTTCGCGCCTGTTTTGGCGAGATCACTGACGTTTCTGGTCACCACCGTCAAATTGTGGGTGATTGCCGTCGCGCCAATCAATCCATCGATGGTTGGAACAGCGATGCCTTTTGCTTCCGCTTCTCCTTGAAGGAGCCCCCATGTCTGTGCGATATCCTGGGTGATTGGCAGAATCCTTTCGCCGAATCGCACGCGCAATTCCGAATCAAGCCACATCTGCAAGGCGGCGCGCCGCTTTTTATCCTCAAGCTTGGAAACATCCTTCCGAATCTCTCCCAAGGTGAGCACGCTCAGGAACGTCAGGTCTTCATCGCATTCCGCCACCCATTTCAAAACCCTGGAGTCCGGTTTTTTCCTGACCAGCTCTGAAACCAAGCACGTATCCAGCAGGTATTTCAAAGGTCGATGCTCCTCGGGAGATCCCTGTTGCGTTCGATGGCGATTTCCCGGAGAGGGGATTCGCGGAAAAAATCAGCCAGGTTTCCTTTCCGGCCGAGAAGTGCGCGGTAGTCCTTCATGGACAGGAGCACGGCGGTTTTCTTCCCATGCCGGGTTATTTCCTGTGGGCCGTTTTTGAGGGCTTGATCAACGACCTCGCTGAACTTGTTCTTGGCTTCTTGAAGCTGCCATTCCATTTTGCCCCCTGTATCCCAAATCTGTCTAGTCTGTCTAGATTATACTTGTAATACCCTCCCGGGTCAATCCTCTTCAAACTTCTCAACCCTGTAACTTGCCAATTCGGAGATATTGGCAAGAAAAGTTCTGACTTTCCTCGGGATGTTCCATCGGCTATTTTCCCGGGGCTGGAGTCCCGGCAATCTTCGTGAAGGCTGACATCCGGTGGCTGAGCCTCCCAATGCAATCGGTACAGGTCGCACGCATGCGGATCGAAAGGAGCATCCGGAACGGCCCGCGATTCCGCTGGGCGCCTTGATCGGCGGCATTTTCGCCGCACCGCTTGCGGCGGCCGCCTACCTGGGCCGTCAATTGGCGGATCTGCCTTTTCCTCCCTTCGATTTTTTCGATGCCATCGCCCGCTTACTCCCGGGTCGCTTGGTCACTTCCGGAATCGACGGAATGGTGACGGCGATTCGCGTCCTCGGGTACCGGGATATTTCCTCCGCGGCCAAGTTCGCCGAACACATCCTTGCGATCGGCCTGTTCCTTTTCGCCGGAGCGATCGGAGGCGGTTTGACCTTCGCCCTGCTGCGGAATTGTCGGCCGACATCCGCCCCGCTCCTCGGCAGCCTGGCCGGTGCGGTGGTCGGGGCGGCCTCGGCTCTGCTCGACCGGCACCTTCACGGCATTTCCCCGGCCGGGCCCTTAGGCGCCGCAATCTGGGTCATGGCCCTGTTCGCCGCATGGGGCGGAGCGTCAGGGTTCGTCTACAGCCGCTGGGCGTCCCTGTACCGGGCCGATGCCGCACACACACTGGCCGATGTCGCACCCGCAGAAGCCTCCGCGGCCGCCATCGACAGGCGCACCTTCCTGATCCGTATCGGCGGCGCGGCCGCCACTCTCACGGTGGGAGGGGCCTGGGTGGGCGCCTCGCTTTCCTCCCTGCGCGATCGGGAGAGGAAAAGGGCATCCGACGGAAGCCGGCGCTGGTCCGCCACCCACCCGCTGCCGAACTCCTCAGCCCGGGTCGAGCCCGTGCGCGGCACACGACCGGAGCTGACCCCGCTGGAGGACCATTACCGCATCGACATCAACAGCCTGGTGCCGGATATTCCGGAAGCGGACTGGCGCCTGCGCATCGGCGGACTGGTCGACCGGCCAAGGGAGTGGACCCTGGCGGAATTGCGCGACGGGTATGCGCCCTTGCATCAATTCGTGACGTTGGCCTGCATTTCGAATCCCCTGGCCGGCAGCCTCATCGGCACCCAGCGCTGGAGCGGCGTCCCAGTACGTTCGCTGATGCGGGAGGTCGGGCCGCAGGGAGCGGCGGGCCACCTGCGGATCCGCGCTGCGGACGGCTTTGACGAATCCGTCCCGCTAGCCCAGGTGATGGAAGACGAGCGCATCATGCTGGCCTATGCCTGGGACGGGCTCCCGTTGACGGCGGAACACGGCTTTCCGCTCAGGATATACATCCCCGACCGGTACGGGATGAAGCAGCCCAAGTGGATCGAGTCCATCGAATTGACCGGGCGCGAGGAGGAAGGCTACTGGGTACGGCGCGGTTGGAGCCGTGAGGCGCGGATGAAGGCCACTTCGGTAATCGACGCCGTCGGGGTGGACATGATGATAGTGGGCGCGGACCGGAAATCCCTGATTCCGATCGGCGGCATGGCCCATGCGGGAGCGCGGGGGATTGCCAAGGTGGAAGTGAGCGTGGATGGCGATGCCTGGCGGGAAGCGGCCTTGCGGGATCCCCTCTCTGGTACGACCTGGGTACTTTGGCGCTACGATTGGCCCTTCGAGCCGGGCAAGCATGTCTTCACGGTCCGCTGCACCGACGGAAACGGCCGGGTCCAGGAGGAATCGCTTGCGCCGCCGCATCCCGGCGGGGCCACGGGATGGGACCAGGAACGGGCCATGTTTTGAGGAGCGGCCGAACCCTGACGGGACTCGAACTCTGGCCGCTCCGAGGACCCCGTGAAGCCCCCTGCGAGCCGCACCGCCCAGAACATGAACTCAAACAGTGTCAATTCAATCAGTGCGGTGGCGGCCGGCCACGTGATGGCCATCACAGTGGGGTGACAGCGGTCCCTGGAAAATAGCGTTTTGTCCCTGAAATGGCCTGGGGCGGGGTTTGGGAGCCGCCGGGGCCCGCCAACCGGTGGTTCGCGAGTCTATATTTTCTCGCGAATGAACGACGTATCCAGATTGCGCGCCATACTCCTTGTCCTGCTGATAGTCGCACAAGCCGCCCTGGGCGCCGTGGACGGCCTGAATCCGGACAATTCCCTGGATCGGGCCACCATCAGCAAAGCCTATTTCGAGGGCGATTTCGACAAGGTGGTCAAGGCCCTCGAAACCTTCCGGAAGGCGTACCCAAATCCCACCCGCGAGGACAAGATCTACGCTTACAAGTACCTCAGCGTGATCTACGCCGCCAAACCCGAGACGCGGGCCAAGGCGGAGAGCTTCATGTACCAGTTGCTGAAGATCATGCCGTCCATCGAATTGATGGATCTGTACATTTCGGACAACATCGAGGCCATCTTCAATTCTGTGCGCATGCGCTTCGAGCATCAACAGCAATATGCCGGCAGGGTAGCCGATGAACCGCCGGGCCCCAAGGACATCGACGCGGAGCCGGCATCGTCGGCGGCTCCGGCGGCTCCCGGGCCCGCGCGGCCGGAGTCCCCCGCGGCGCAGGCGGGAAAAAAATCGGGGCGGCCGTCCTGGATATGGTGGACCACCGCGGGAGTCGGGGTCGCCGCAGCAGTGGCCGGCTATGTCTATCTCGCGGGCGATGACGATCCGAAACCCGCCAAGCGCGAAACCATCAATCTGGACTGAGGCAATCATGAACACCTTGGCTTCCCGTTCGTCCCTCCTCATCCGGCTCCTGGGCGGCCTCGCCCTGTTCCTGACGCTGTGGGCCTGCAACGTGGAAAGCCCCGAGGGCACCCCGGTCAAGGAAATCCGCTTCAACAGCATCGCCGACTCCCTGCGGAACGCCGGGTACAGCCATATCGAAATCAGCGCCATCCGCGAGGGGATGTCGGCTCCGGTCATCCTATACAGCGCGGATCTCGCTCCGGGCGAGAACCCGGGAGCGCTGGTCCTGCCCGACAGCCTCGGCACGGATTTCACCATCACGGTCAAGGCGACCAAGCCCGTGGACAAGGTGTATACCAAGGTCTACACCATCAGCGAAGGGGCATTGAGCGGAACCCCGGTCGTGACACCGCCCAAGGAAGACACCGCCGGCCAGGTCGAAACCCTCCCCAACAGGGTAGTCCTGGCCCCGGAGTCCCTCAGCCTGGCGGAGGGCGGCGATACGGCCCGGCTCTATGCCGCGGTGCTCCCGGAAGAGGCGCCCCAAGGTGTGCTCTGGTCCAGTTCCGATGCCTCGGTGGCCACGGTGGATGAACGGGGCCTGGTGCGTTCCGGGGCGCCCGGCAAGGCCAGCATCACCGCGCGGTCCCAGGCGGACGCCTCCAAGTCGGCAGTCTCCGAGGTATCGGTTTTCCCCCTCACGACGGTAGCCGGGGTCGTGGTGACTCCGGAAACCCTGCGCGTCTACCTGGGCGGCGTCGCCCAGCCTATGCAGGCGTCGATGCTTCCGGCCGATATTCCCGTGCTCGTGGATTGGCGCAGCTCCGCGCCCGGCGTGGCGACGGTGTCCGCGGACGGCAAGGTCGCCGCGGTGTCCGTCGGAGAGGCGATCATCTCGGCACATGCCAAGGGCGATGAATCCAAGTCGGACAGCTGCCGGGTGACGGTGGTGCGGGACGTGCCCAAATTGTCGGCGGGGGAGGACATTACCGTGGACGCGGGGACCACCGTGACGTTCACCCCGGTCGTCGAGCAGGAATACGGCGGCGTGGCCGAGTTCCGGTGGAGCCTCGACGGGGATACGGTCTGGGACGGCTCGGCCGCGGCCATTCCCGCCGATCTTTCGCGCAAATACGCCGATGCGGGCACCTATCAGGCCTATTTCTGGGTGAAGGACGGCGAGGGCAACGAGGCCACCGCCAGGCGCCGGATCCAGGTGCAGGCCATCGGAGCCCCGGTCGTGACCATCGACAGCCCCCGTTCCGGGGAGTATGTCCGCGCCACCCCCATCGTGGTCCGCTATAAGGTCAACGGCGTGTCCCTGCAGAAGAGCTTCAGCCTGGCGGAGGGCGAGAACACCCTGACGGTGGACACCGTCGTGAACGGCGTCAAGGGATCGGCGAGCGTCGCCGTAGTCCTCGATACCAAGCCTCCGGTGGTGGTCATCACCTCTCCCGCGGAGGAAACCGCGACGAACAAGACCAGCATCGCGGTGGCCTGGACCGTGGACGGGAAGGCGCAGACCGCCCTGCTCACCGAGGCGCTCGCCGCCGACGGGGAGCATCTCATCATCCGCGAGTCCACCGATTCGGCCGGCAACAAGGGCTCCGATACGGTGAAGGTGATCCGGGACACCCAGCCTCCGGTGGTGGTCATCACCTCTCCCGCGGCCGGTTCCAAGGTGACCGCCAGCCCTGTCACCGTCGCCTGGACCGTGGACGGGAAGGCCCAGACGGCGCAGACCAGCGAAACCCTCTCGGCCGGCGACGGCGAGAAGACCATCACCCGCATCGGCACGGACGCGGCGGGCAATACCAGCACGGTCAGCATCAAGATCATCCTGGACAAGGACAAGCCCGGTGCCCCGGTGATGTCGACGGCGGTTTCGCCGACCTCCCAGGCCAGCGTCGTCTGGAAATGGCAGTCGGGGGGCAACGGGAACGGGATCTTCCGCTACCGCGTCGACAACCCGGATCTGTCCACGGGCGCGGTCACGGTGAGCGCGGCCCAGGTTTCGATCAGCGGACTCGCCGATGGAACGCACACCCTCTACCTGCAGGAAAGGGACGACGAGGGGAATTGGTCCGCATCGGCCAGCCAGGCGATTGTCGTGGACCGGACCGCGCCCGTGATTTCCATCGACGGCGGGAACCAGACGGTCGCCTCCGCCGCCTTCACCGTCAGCGCGGCCGTGAGCGACGCCAACGGCCTGGCCTCCGTCACCGTGTCCGGGGCATCCGCCGGGGACGGGGCCATGACCCTCTCGGGGACGAAATACGCCAAGGCGGTCACCCTGAAGCTCGGGGCGAACGTCCTCAACGTCCAGGCCCGGGACGTGGCGGGGAACCAGAGCACGTCTTCCGTGTCGATCACCTATGCCCTTCCCGCCATCACCATCACCTCCCCGGTCGACGGGTTCGTGACCAGCAACGGCGCCATCACCGTCAGCTACAAGGTCGGATCCTCCTCCACGGTCAAGACCAAGGACGTCGTCCTCGCGGACGGGGCGCAGACCGTCACCATCTCCGAGACCGGCGCGCAATCCGCGTCCATCCAGGTGTATGTCTATTCGAACGTGGTCTTCGTCCGCAAGGGCGCGGCGGCGGGCGGAGACGGCACCAGCTGGGACAAGGCCTTCAACGACCTGGCTGCCGCGCTGAGGTCCACCGCGGGCAAGAAGTCGGGCAACAAGCTCTGGATCAGCGCGGGCACCTACAGCAGCAGCGACGAGGGGACCTACGGATTCCACGAGGTGTCCCTGGGGGTCTCCCTCTATGGCGGGTTCCCGGCCACGGGCAGGCCCTTCACCGAAGCGGGCCGGAATTTTACCGCCAACAAGACCATCCTCACCTGCGGTGTCACCTGGGGAGGCATCCTCCGCCTGGCGGGCAACTCCACCGTGGACGGAATCGTCTTCAACCAGCAGGTGCTAGGGCCGCAGACCATCTACGTGAGCATCTCGGCCATCTTCATCAATTGCGTATTCCAGGGGACGCAGCAGCCCAACGACTTCGTCTACACCAACCAGGCGATCACCACCTTCGACAAGTGCACTTTCTCGGCCGCCGCCTCGACGGGGGCGCTCATCAATGTCTGGGGCGGGAGCACGTCCATTTCCAACAGCTCCTTCACCAACAACAGCTGCCGCTACCTCGTCTACCTGGACGGCCAGGAGGTCAGCCTCTCCAACACCACCATCAGCGGGAACACGTCCTGGGACACTGATATCCCCTTCCCGGCCTTCAAGATCTGGAACGGCAGCCTGCGCAACCTCGGCGGCAACGTGTCGGATAAGGCCTTGCTGCAGCCCTGACGGCGCTCGATCGGCGCACAACCGGCACGCACACGTCACGCGCAACCGACTTGGAATGGACGGGTAATCGCCGGCTGTGCCGGGGTTATCCGCCCAATTCCCTGGCCGCCACCATGGTCGCGATGATCCTGGGGACGTACAGGAGTGTCTCCTTCGGGAGCAGGTTCATCCGCTGCAGGTACCAATAGTCGGATTTGAGCCGGGCATCGCTCACCTGGGACAGCGAGGCGTCGACGACGGCGGCTTCGTCCGGCGGAGCGGCTTCCTCCGGCCGATCGGGCGAGGCCTTGAGCCGGCGCAGGGCGGAGTTGAGCTGGGGCTCGCCGCTGTTGTAGGCTGCCATGGCAAGGAACGGATCGCGGTACTTGTCGAACAGCAGGCTGAGGTAGCCGACCCCGGCCTTGGTGGCCTCCTCGGGACGGGTGCGCGGGTCGGCTTCCGGGGGCAGGGTGCGCCAATCCGCGGGCACCTTCAGGTTGAATTCACCGGCCAGCAGGGGCATCAGCTGCCAGAGGCCGCGGGCGCCCCGGGAGCTCGCGATGGACGGGTCGAAGCGGCTTTCGTGCATGGCCAGGTAGATCAAGGAGGACGGCAGGCCCGCGGCGGCCAGTTCCTTGAGGATGATTTCCTCGTAGGTCTGCTTCCGCGCCAGGGCCTCGGCCACCTTCTTGCGGCCATAGGCCGACATCAAGTCCTGGTAATGGCGGCTGGCCGCCTCGACGAAGCCGTCCGGCAGGACGAAGCCCTTTTCCCCGAAGGTTTCCGCCGCCAGGTGCAGCTTGACGGCCAGGGAATTGCTGTAGATGCCCTTGATGGCATAGTCCTTGAGCTTGCTGCGCATGCCGGCCAGCTCCATCTCGGCGGCGCGGATGCGCAGCACAGCCTCGTGGCGCCGGGTGATGTCCATGCCGGGAACCAGCTGATCCACCAGGGCGCGATGCATGGCCACCTGGGCGCGGAGATCCCGGACCTGCAGGAACAGCCAGAGGGAAAGCCCCGCGAACAGGGCCGCGAACCCGCCCAGCACCATGGCCAGGCGCCTCTGCTTCCGGTTCTTCCGCTGGAACCAGAGCAGGATCTTCTTCTG
>CBILQL010000132.1:0-9828 GCA_966238865.1 uncultured bacterium | reverse complement strand
TTCATCTCCTACGCCGTGTGGTGGATGAAGGCCTACATCACCAAGGCCATCAACGAGACGGGCTCCATGATCCGCCTGCCGGCGAACCAGTGCCTGCGCGTGCGCAAGGCCCTGAAGGAGAGCGCCCAGGGGAAGGACCTGGACGAGTCCGTGCGCAACCTGATGGCCGTCTCCGGCCGGGGCGTCTCCTTCGAGGCGCCGCTGGGCCAGGACTCCAAGTCCACCTACCAGGAGATCCTCCGGGACGAGCGGGTCGCCGACGCCGGCGAGGAGGTGGACAAGTCGGGCACCGGCGACCTGGTGCGCGAGATGCTCTCCGAGCTGCCGGTGCGCGAGGCCCAGGTGATCACGGGGCTGTTCGGCATGGACCAGAACGCGCCCCTCACCCTGCGGGAGGTGGGAATCGACCTCAACATCTCCCACGAGCGCGTCCGGCAGCTGCGCGACCAGGCCCTGCGCCGCATCCGCCTGAGCGGCTCCTTCGCCAAGCTGGAAACCCGCTACCAGGGCTATTTCCAGGTCGCCGGGCGCTGAGCATCCGTCGCGGGGCCCAGTTGGCCTCGCGACGCCCGTGTCAAGTGGCGCTTTCCGGCCGCGGCGTTTTAATTATAGATAGGGGCCTTCCGGCCCCTTCACGCCGGGAGCCGCATGAGAATCGCGCAGATTTCGCCGTTGTACGAGAGCGTCCCCCCGACGATGTACGGGGGCACGGAACGGATCGTGCATTTCCTGACCGAGGAGCTGGTGAAGCTCGGGCACGACGTCACCCTGTTCGCCAGCGGGGATTCCCGCACCTCGGCCCGCCTGGAACCCATCTGCGGCCAGGCCCTTAGGCTCGGCAACGTCGAAGAGCCCCTGGCCTGCCATCTCGTGTCCCTGGAGACCGCCTTCCGCCGCCTCGGGGAATTCGACGTCGTCCATTCGCACATCGAATACCTGGCCTATGCCTTCGCGCGCCGCCATCCGGAGGTCCCGATAGTCTCGACCCTCCACAGCCGTCAGGACCTGCCGGCGCTGCAGTCCCTGTACCGCGAATACCCGGACGTCCTGGCGGTCTCCATCTCGGACGCGCAACGCGAGCCCCTCTCCTGGATCGACTGGATGGCCACGGTGTACCACGGCCTGCCGGAAGACTACCTCCCCTTCCATCCCGGGCCGGGAGGCTACCTGGCGTTCCTGGGCCGCGTGTCGCCGGAGAAGGGGCTCCTGAGCGCCATCGACATCGCCATCCGCGCCGGGCTGCCCCTCCGCATCGCCGCCAAGATCGATCCGAAGGACCGGGAGTTCTTCGACGCCCGGATACGGCCCCGCCTCTCCCATCCCCTCATCGAGTACCTGGGCGAGATCGGGGACGCGGAGAAGGCCGGATTCCTGGGCGGGGCGACGGCGCTGCTCTTCCCCATCGATTGGCCGGAGCCCTTCGGGCTGGTGATGATCGAGGCGATGGCCTGCGGGACGCCGGTGATCGCGCGCAGGCGGGGATCGGTGCCCGAGGTGATGCGGGACGGGGTGAGCGGGTTCACCTTCGAGACCGATGCCGAGGCCGTCGAGGCGGTGGGGCGCGTCGGCGGGCTTTCCCGCGCGGCCTGCCGGGCCTATTTCGAGGAGCGCTTCACGGCGCGGCGGATGGCCGAGGACTACATGAGGGTGTACCGGACGGCTGAGGAGCTGGCGGCCGAGCCCGCCGAGGATTGGAGGAGCGATGGAGGAGGTCATCAACGTCAACGACAAGTACTACATCATGGTCAGCTCCTCCCTGGCCGAGAAGCAGAGCCGGGTCCTCAAGCACGGCGACACCTTCGCCGTATTCGATAGGCAGGGAGCCGTCCGTCCCTACCGGATCGGGGACCAGGGCGTCTACCACGACGGGACCCGGCACCTCTCCCATCTCCAGGTGAGGCTCGGGGGCAAGAAGCCGCTATTCCTGAGCTCCATGGTGAAGGAGGAGAACGACCTCCTGGTGGTCGACTCGGCCAACCCGGACTTCATCGCCGGGGACGGCCGCACCGTCAAGGGCGACACCATCCACCTCTTCCAATCCTCCTTCCTGTGGGAACGCTGCTGCTACGTGCGCCTCCGCGTCTCCAACTTCTCCCTGGAGCCGGTGGAGTTCGAGCTGTCCGTGGGGTTCGGGGCCGATTTCGCAGACATCTTCGAGGTGCGCGGCATGCAGCGCGACGCCCGCGGGAGGCTCCTGCCTCCCGAGATCCGCCGCGACGCTGTCGTGATGGCCTACCGCGGCCTGGACGGGGCGGTGCGCAGCACCGCGATGCACTTCGATCCCGCCCCCGAGTCGCTGTCGCCCGAGCGCGCCGCCTTCGCCGTGCGCCTCGCGCCCCGCGGCCACGCGGAGTATTTCGTCACCGCCGCCTGCGCCTGCGAGGGAGGGCCCGCGGCGGCGCCCGCCCATTACGGGGAGGCCTACAGCGCGCTGGAGGCCCGCCTGAACGAGCGCGCCGGATCCTCGCGCCTGGAGACCCGCAACGGGCTCTTCAGCAACTGGCTCAACCGCTCCACCACCGACCTGTTCATGATGCTCACCGACACCCGGGAAGGCCCGTACCCGTACGCCGGCATCCCCTGGTACAGCACCGTGTTCGGCCGCGACGGGATCGTCACGGCGCTGCAGACCCTCTGGCTCCATCCCGGCATCGCCGCCGGCGTGCTGCGCCACCTGGCGTCGCTGCAGGCCAGGGAGTCGCTTCCGGAGCGGGACGCCGAGCCCGGGAAGATCCTGCACGAGATGCGCCGGGGCGAGATGGCCGCCCTGGGCGAGATCCCCTTCGGGCTCTATTACGGCACCGTGGACGCCACGCCGCTCTTCGTCTACCTGGCGGGGCGCTACCTTTCCCGCACCGGCGACCTCGCCCTGATCCGCGCCCTGTGGCCCCACGTGGAGGCCGCCCTGGTCTGGTGCGACCGCCACGGCGATCGCGACGGGGACGGCTTCGTGGAGTACGCGGCCAAGGCCGTGGGCGGCCTCTCGCAGCAGGGGTGGAAGGACTCCGAGGACTCCGTGTTCCACGCCGACGGCGCGCTGGCCAAGGGGCCCATCGCGCTGTGCGAGGTGCAGGGCTACGTGTACGCGGCCAAGGTCGAGGCCGCGGGCATGGCGGAGGCGCTGGGCCGGAGCGAGATGGCCGCACGCCTCCGGCGCGAGGCGGAGGCGCTGCGCGAGCGCTTCATCAAGGCCTTCTGGTGCGCCGACATCGGCGCCTACGCGCTGGCCCTCGACGGCGCCAAGCGCCCCTGCCGCGTGCGCAGTTCCAACGCCGGCCAATGCCTCTTCACCGGCATCGCCGACGATCACCATGCCGGGCGCATCGCCGATCTCATGCTCTCCGAGGACATGTTCACCGGCTTCGGGGTGCGCACCATCGCCTCCGGGGAGTCGCGCTACAATCCCCTGTCCTACCACAACGGATCGGTGTGGCCGCACGACAACGCGCTCATCGCCCTGGGCCTGGGCCGCATCGGCCGCCGCGCCGACGCGGGGCGCATCCTGGAAGGGATGTTCCAGGCCGGCCTCTTCATGGACCAGCTGCGCCTCCCCGAGCTGTTCTGCGGCTTCATCCGCCGGCCGGGCGAGGGCCCCACGCTATATCCCGTGGCCTGCAATCCCCAGGCCTGGGCCTCCGGCGCCCCGTACATGCTCCTCGAGGCCTGCCTGGGCATCCAGGTGGATTCCCGGGCGGAGCGCATCGTCTTCAACAACCCCATGCTGCCCGCCTGCCTGGACGACCTGCGCATCACCGGGCTCCGGGCGGGCGGGGGATCGGTGGACCTGGTCCTGCGCCGCCACGCCGAGGACGTGACCATCGAGATCACGCGGCGCTCCGGGAAGCTGGAGGTCGTCGAGACGAAGTAGGGCGGGCCGGAAGCAGGCCAAGACGCGCGCCGCGGGCCCGTGGGAGGGCCGGCGCTAGCGGTACAGTCCGACGCCCACCCGCAGGGCGAAGTCCGCCTCCAGGCTCTCGCCGGGCACGTAACCGGCGCGCTTCGTCGAGAAGCCCGCCGCCGCGCGCAGGGGGAAGCGCGGGAACAGGGCGGGGGAGACGGCCGCAGCGGACAGGCCGGCGCCGAACTCCCGGGCTTCAGGAGGCCGCGGGTCACGGACGTCCGGCCGGAGCGGCGGCTGGCCCCAGGCCCGCAGGGCGGCATCCAGGGACCAGCCGTGCCAGCGGACCAGGTTTTGCGCCTCCGCGTCGGCCCCCCAGGAGGACCCGAGCCCGCCGCCGCCCCAGACGGCCCGCAGGGTCGCGGCGCGCGGACCCAGGGTCAGCAGGTTCTCGGCCAGGTACTGGCCGCCGAACGGCGACAGCCGGTAGCCCAGGGAGGGCAGCCAGCGCACGGGTCCCAGGGGGATCATGGGCTGCCGCCAGCGCATGGAACCGTTCCAGAGGTATCGCCCCGCGGTCCAGGCCGCGTACCAGAAGAACGGATCCGCATAGGCGAGGCGGCTTCCCTCCTTCAGGTCGGAGAGGGAGATCCAGGAGTCCACCCCCAGCACGCGGCCCGCCTTCCAGTTGGCGAAGTAGAGCCATTTGGACAGGTCATTGGACGAGTTGATATCGACTGTGTCCGTGGCCGCCACATAGTCGGAAAGGCCCATGGAGGCGGCCAGGTACAGGAGGGATCCGTGGTAGTCCATGGAGCCCTCCCGCAGGAAGCGGTTCCGCTGCTTCTGGGCGAGGATGTCCTCGGCCTCGATACCGGCCATGGCCATGGACAGGTTCTCGTCCATGCCCGGGCGGTAGCCTGCCGGGTAGGAATAAACGGTAAGTCCGTCGCCGCGCCCGTACGGCGGCGGCATGGCCACCTCGAAGCGGATGTCCTCGTAGCCGGCCGCGCGCGCACGGTAACCGTGCCCGAAAAGTTCGTGCTGGGCGACGTCGAGGTAGGCGGCCGCCGGCCAATCGAGATAGGTATACTTGCCCAGCCGGTAGGCGATGGAGAGCAGCCGGGTGAAGAGGTTCTCCTCCTCGAACAGGCGGGTGGGAAGCAGGCGGTTCTCGATCCGGGAAAATGCGCCGTGGGCGAAGAGCAGGTTCTCGGCGCCGGCGGCCGGGCCCAGATGCCTTTCGATCCAGAGCAGTCCGCCGGGTGCCGGAGCGTCCGGGACCCAGCGGTCGGGGCGGGAACGGGCCGCCGCCGCGGGGACGAAATCCCCGGCCCCAGGCGCGGCGGCGCAGGGGGCTGCGAGGAGGGAGAATGCGGCGAGGAAAGCGAGGGAGGAAAGGGAAGCGGGGGAGGCTCGGACGGCGCGGAGGGAACGGGTCGGGATGGACGGCCGCGGCGGCACCCGGGTGGGCGTGATCGGAAGCGGTCCGGGCATGCCTTGGGGAAAGTACCAATTCGGGAAGCCATGGCCATGCGGCGCGGAACGGCGGGGATGACTATACTTTGAAGGCCGCGGCAGGGGACCCCGGCGCGCCGGCGGCTCGTCCCGGCGCAAGCGTCTGGAACTCGATGAAGAAAGCCGCCACCTTCGTGCTCTGGGCCGCCATCGCCGCACTCGGGGCCCTCGCCTACGGGTTCGTCGCCTTCCGGCGCGGCGAGCCGCTGAACGCCGTCTGGCTGCTGGCCGCGGCGGGCTGCACCTACGCCATCGCCTACCGCTTCTATTCCAAGTGGCTGGCCGCCAAGGTCCTCGCCCTGGACGACCGCCGGGCCACGCCCTCCATGGTCCGCGAAGACGGAAAGGACTTCGTCCGCACCAACAAGTGGATCGTCTTCGGCCACCACTTCGCCGCCATCAGCGGCCCCGGTCCGCTGGTGGGTCCCGTCCTCGCCGCGCAGTTCGGCTACCTGCCCGGCACCCTCTGGCTGCTCATCGGCGTCGTGCTGGGCGGGGCGGTGCAGGACTTCTTCATCCTCTTCTGCTCCATCCGCCGCGGAGGGAAGTCCCTGGGCGAGATGGTCAAGGAGGAGATAGGCACGGCGGCCGGATCGATTGCCCTCCTGGCCATCCTCTCCATCATGATCATCCTCATCGCCGTGCTCGGGCTGGTGGTGGTCAAGGCCCTGGCCGGCAGCCCCTGGGGCACCTTCACCATCGCCGCCACCATCCCCATCGCCCTGCTAATGGGGGCCTACCTGCGCTTCCTGCGCCCCGGCAAGGTGCTCGAGGTCACCGTCTTCGGGGTGGCCCTGCTCCTCCTGGCGGTATGGGGCGGGCGGTTCTTCTACGAGCATCCCGTCCTCGCCTCCCTGTTCACGCTCTCCGGGCCCACCCTGGCCTGGTGCGTCATCGCCTACGGCCTGGCCGCCTCCATCCTCCCGGTCTGGCTGCTCCTGGCCCCGCGGGACTACCTCAGCACCTTCATGAAGCTCGGGACCATCGGCGCCCTGGCCCTGGGCATCCTCGTGGTGCTGCCCCCCTTGCGGCTCCCGGCGCTCACCCGCTTCATCGACGGGACCGGCCCGGTCTTCTCCGGGGACCTGTTCCCCTTCTGCTTCATCACCATCGCCTGCGGGGCCATCAGCGGGTTCCACGCCATGATCGCCTCGGGCACCACGCCCAAGCTCATCACCCGCGAGTCCTACGCGCGCGCGGTCGGCTACGGCAGCATGCTGCTGGAATCGTCGGTGGCCGTCATGGCCATGATCGCAGCCTGCACCCTCGATCCCGGCGCCTACTTCGCGCTCAACTCCCCCGCCGCCGCCGTGGGGGCCACGCCCGAGGCCGCCGCCGCCGCCATCACCGCCTGGGGCTTCCCGGTCACCGCCGAAGGCATGGCCTCCCTGGCCGCCTCCATCGGCGAGCCCAGCCTGTGGGGGAAGGCGGGCGGCGCCCCGACCCTGGCCCTCGGCATGGCGGGCATCTTCTCCCAGGTGCTGGGAGGCGGCGCCCTGATGGGGCTGTGGTACCACTTCGCCATCATGTTCGAGGCGCTCTTCATCCTCACCACCGTGGACGCGGGCACGCGGGTGGGGCGCTTCCTCATCCAGGCCTTCCTGGGCCAGTTCCACAGCCGCCTGGCGGATACCCGCTCCTATGCCGCCAACCTCTTCGCCAGCGTGCTGCTGGTCTCGGCCTGGGGCTACTTCCTCTACCAGGGGGTGGTGGATCCGATGGGAGGCATCAACAGCCTGTGGCCCCTGTTCGGCATCGCCAACCAGCTCCTCGCGGTGGTGGCGCTGTGCCTCTGCACCACCGTGATCCTGAAGATGGACAAGGCCCGTTACGCCTGGGTCACCCTGGCGCCGCTCGCCTGGCTCGCCTGCGTCACCTTCACGGCGGGATGGCAGAAAATCTTCCACGCCAGTCCCAAGGTGGGCTTCCTCTCGGCCGCAGGGAAGCTCGCCGCCGACCTGGCGGCAGGGGCCGTGCCTCCGGAGAAGGTCGCGGCCACGGGGCGGATGATCTTCAACCTGCGCCTGGACGCGGCGGTGGCCGCCGCCTTCCTGGTCCTGGTGGGGGCCATCCTCGCCGCCTCGGCCCGGCGCTGGTTCGCAATCGCCTTCGCCGGCGGCGCCAAGGATCTGCGCGAAGACCCGCCCGTGTGGCTGAAGGACGATATTGAGGAGCTGCGGCAGGCACGGGGCGTGTTCGGATGGCTGTGGGCGCTGCTGCTCGTGTTCCTGGCGGTGGCCCGCCACCTGGCCGGGGAGGCGCCGGGGGGCGGACAGCCTGCGCCGCGGACGCCGCGGATCGCCGCCGCCGGCCCCTCGGAGCGTCTCGCGCAAGCGGAGCACCAAGGGCATGCGGAGCAACTCGGGCATGCCGCGCGCTCGGATCGGGGGCGCGCCTGGGCCGAAGGCGAAGAGGCGCGTTTCCGGAGGCCGAGATGCTGCTGAGGCTCCTTCTCCCCGCGCTCCTGCTCTGCGTCCTGGCCGGCGCGCAGCCGATGGATAACGGGGTGCGCATCACCTATGCCTTCTCCAGGAATCCCGGGGCCAATTGCGAGATAGAGCTGACCGAGGACTCGGTGCTCTTCCTGTCGGAATACCGCTACCTGGATCACGGGTCTTCGGTGTCCCCGGAGGACTCGCGGATGCGGAGATTGCTCGGCGGGCGGGCTTTGACCGGAGGCGAGCGCGACACCGCCCGGACCCTGTTCGCCCTGGCGGGCCGCTGGAAAGGATACAAGCGGTACGTCTGCCGGGGTTCGGAGGGGTATGCCTACTCGCTCTGGTCGGATTCCCTGCTGCTCAGCTGCGACAATTGCTATTCCTGCACCGAGGGCATCGAAGTGCCGGAAGCCAGGGTCCTGGCCCATTTCGGGAAGATGTCGCTTTGGCTGTACAGCCTGCGGGAGGACTGGTCCGAGCGGCACGGGGTACCGTAACCGCGGAATCCGGGATGCCGGATGGTCCGGAGAGTGGTAAATTGTGATAATTGGCTGGGGCGATGGGGCCTTCGGGGATGGGTGCGGCGATGCAGATCAGCCATATCAAGTACTTCCAGCATTGGATCCCGATTATCGCCAACTGGATCTATGACGAGTGGGCCTACGTCTATCCCCAGAGATCCCTCCAGGACATCCAGCGCACCCTGATCAGCCGCGTCAACGAGCGCGAAATGCCCATCACCTTGGTGGCCCATGACGAGCGCGGCGTGCTGGGAACGGCCTCGCTGAAGGCCGAGGACCTGGAAATCGCCCCCGAGCTGACTCCCTGGATTTCCTCCGTCTTCGTGCAGGCCGAATACCGGGGGGAAGGCATCGGCACGGCCCTGGCCTCGGAAATCGAGCGCATCGCCTCCGAATTGGGCTTCCGACGGCTCCACCTCTTCAATCCCCTGTCCCAGGGCCTCTTCGAGAAGCTCGGCTGGACCCTGCTCAAGACCGTGCAATACGGCGGCAAGGAGCTGGCCATCCTGGCCAAAGACCTTCCGGCTTGAGAGTCCCGGACAGAAGGGCAGCCCGGCTGCGTGCCGGCGCGGCCACTGCGGACCCGGCGCGCCCCCCCTCCTTTTGTTTACCGAAGTAAACTGGATTTGCCCAATTCCAGGCTTATCGGACCGCATTCTTAGCAGATACTGTCTTGACTTTGTCTTGTTTACCGCTAAATTGGGGAACTCTACGGGGGAGTGCGGGTCCGATCGCCATGAATTCTGTTTACGAGCACACCAATTACCGCCACTTCCTCAAGGAGTATTACGAGGCGCGGAAAGCGGAAACGGGCTTCACCTACCGGGATTTCGCCAAGTTGACGGGGATGAATTCCACGTCCTGGCTGCTGCATCTCATCAAGGGCACCAAGAATCTCTCGCCGGATTCGACGGCGCGCGTCACCAAGGCCTTGAAGCTGGGGCGGGCCGAAACCGAATATTTCGAGCTCATGGTATCCTTCACCCAGGCCAAGAACAGCGCGGCCCGGGACCAGGCCTACCAGCGGATGCTGCGGCTCAAGCGCAAGCTCAAAATCATCAAGATCGGCGAGGATCAGTACGATTACTACCTCAAATGGTATCACCCGGTGGTGCGTTCCCTGGTCACCAAGGTGGATTTCGGGCAGGGCACGGCGAAGCCCGATTATGCGGCGCTGGCCCGCTGCCTCGTGCCGGCCATCACGCCGGCGGAGGCCAGGAAGTCGGTGAAGCTCCTCGAGCGGCTGGGGCTCATCGCCCTGGGCCCGGACAAGCGCTATACCCGCGAGGACGCGGCGGTGACCTCCGGGGACGAAGTCGCCTCCCTCAACGTGATCAACTACCACAAGCAGGTGTCGCGCCTGGCCGAAGCCGCCCATGATCGCGCCGCGCGGGAGGAGCGGGACATCTCCGCCCTGACGCTCGGCGTCGGAGAGACGGAGTTCAAGGCCATCAAGGCCCGCATCCAGGCCTTCCGGAAGGAGGTCATGGAGATGGCCCTCGCCTCCAAGGAG
>CBILQL010000131.1:0-9830 GCA_966238865.1 uncultured bacterium | reverse complement strand
ACTTGCGCTCGAGCAAGGTGTTCGAGGCCACGGCATAGGCGAGGAACTTGTCCGCCAGCAGGGGCTGGACGTACTCGAGATAGGCGTCGAACTGGCGGCGGGCGACGGGATGCGCGGCCAGGTCCTGGGAGAAGTCGTTCTCGCGGGCCAGGAACTCCCGGACCTGCGGCAGCACGTACCCGACATAGTCGGCATAGAGCAAAGTGCCGGCC
Source organism: uncultured bacterium (assembly GCA_966238865.1). Lineage (GTDB taxonomy): Bacteria > Fibrobacterota > Fibrobacteria > UBA11236 > UBA11236 > CBILQL01. Next base: position 9,618 of record CBILQL010000131.1, on the reverse strand, counting down.
TGCAGCCGGCCCTGGATGGAGAGGGCGAATCCGCGCTGGCCGTCCAGGAAGCCGGCCAGGGCCCGGCGGTCCTCGGGGCACAGGCGGGCCGCGGAGGTGACGCAGGGCTGGACGGCGGCGAAGCTGTCCGCGGGGAGGCTTCCCACCACGGCGCGCAGGCTGTCCACCACCTGGACGTACCGGGAAAGGCTGGCGGCGACGGAATCCTGGGCGGTTTCCCCGCCCCGGGCGGGGAGGGCGAGGAAGGCTAGGCCGAAGGCGGCCGCCAGCAGGCCGCGGCCCGCGGCTGTTATCAGGCGGGCGGAAGCCGGGCGGTCGGTTGGACGCGGTTCAGGCATGGAGCAGGCCCTCGAGGATGGTTTGGAACTCGGGTTGCCGGAAATAGGCGAGCGGATCATGGTTCGCGCCGAGGGCGCCGACATCGGCCCCGCCGAATGTGACCTGCCGATGGCTGCCGGCGTGGGCGGCGAGCAGCAGGGCCACCTCCTCGTCGTCGAAGCCCTGGCGCACGGGGATGATGTCCTTGATGACGCCGCCGGGCAGCTCGAAGCGGGCGTCCGAGCAGACCACGTCGTTGCTGTTGCTGAGGAAATGCAGGCGGTTGTCGCCGATCCGGGTCCAGGCCAGGGCGAAGGACTTCAGGGTGGCCGCGCGGTCCGTGCGCGATATCCGCCCCATCACCTCCAGGAAATCCGCCGCGGCCCAATCGATCGGGGAGCAGAAGCCCAGGGGCGACGCCAGGAGGATGAGGCTGTGGTAGGGGATGGCCCCGGTGTTCTGGCGGATGCGCCACAGCACGTGGGGAATCATCGCCGACCCCAGGGAATGGGAGATGATGAGGGTCTCGCGCTCCGCCCCCCGGGTCAGGGCCCGGAGCTTCTCGTAGCATCCGTTCTGGAAGTACAGCGTCATGTCCGGCAGCCCCACGTACACCAGCACGTCCATCACGTAGCTGTGGATCAGCCGGTAATTGTCGTTGTCGAGGAGGCTTTTCAGGCCCCTGAGGCCGAAGCTCTCCAGGACCGTGGCGAAGTTCCGGGAAATGACGGGGTAGCGTTTCGCCGCCTCGCGGCGGAGGTCCTCCCAATACAGGCTCTTGAAGGCGACCTTCCGGTCCAGGCCCCGGAAGGACTTGAGTATTTCCTTCTTCCAATCCTCCGCGAAGTCCGGGGCCTGATCGCCGATGCCATGGACGAACAGGATCTGCTTGACGGACATGGGAGTCCCTCCTCTCGGCAGAGAGGAAATGTCGCCAGCGGAGGCAACCTGCCGGGAATAACAAAAGCCCATCCGCGGGATGGGCGCGGATGGCCGGACCGGGTCCGGCGGGATGGGGATGCGTCTCAGTGGATCTGGGCGTGCATCGCCGGCTGCGCTTCCTCGTGCCCCCGGTTGATGCCGAAGCCCCGGCGCTCCTTGACCTTCTCCCAGGAGTAATAGAGGGTGGGCACCACCACCAGGGTCAGCAGGGTGTTGAAGCCCAGGCCCCAGAAGATGCCCCAGGCCATGGGCGCCCACCACAGGGAGGATTCGGACTTCGTCTCCAGGGCGAAGTGGAGGAAGTTGATTCCCCAGCCGGTGGCCATGGGGAGCAGGCCCAGCATGGCGGTGACGGCGGTGAGGAGCACGGGCCGGAGACGGGTGGCGCCGCCCTCGACCACGGCCTCCCGCAGGGGGACCCCCTGGCGGCGGAGGTGGTTGATGAAGTCGATGAGCACGATGCCGTTCTTGGCCACCACGCCCGCCAATGCGATGATGCCGATGCCGGTCATCATGATGGCGAAGGTCACACCGGGGATGATGGTCAGGCCCCAGTACACGCCGCCCAGGGACAGGATGACGCCGATGAGCACCAGGAAGGGCTGCAGCACCGAGTTGAACTGCATCACCACCACCAGGAACACCAGCGACACGGCCATGAAGAAGGCCTTGAAGAGGAAGGAGGTGGTCTCCTCCTGCTCGCGGTTGCTGCTGCCCGCCTGGATGCGGTAGCCGGGAGGCGCGGTCTTGTTGACCTCGGCGGCGATCTCGGCGGCCCGCGCCTTGGGCTTGCTCTCGTCGGTGACCCCGGGGGCCATGTCGGCCCAGACCTGGATGGTGCGGTCGCCGTCCAGGTGGTTGATCTTGGCGAGGCTCGCCCCCTGTGTGACGCGCACCATGGAGGTGAGGGGGATCTGGGCGCCTTCGTGGGGCACCGTGATCTGGTCCAGGCTCTTGAAGGACTCGCGCGTCTTCGGATCCAGGCGGATCATGACGTTGTACTCTTCCTTGCCCTGGCGGAACTTGGCCGCCTCGATGCCGTGGATGCTCCCGCGCACCGCCATGGCGACGTCGGCGGTGCTCACGCCCAGGGCCATGGCCTGGTCGCGGTCGATGTCCACCTTGAGCTCGGGCCGCACCGGATCGTAGTCCCAGTCGATGTTGACGGCGTTCTCGACCTCGGCCAGGCGCTTCTTCAGGGTCTCCGCCAGGGCGGCCAGCTGGTCGAACTCCTCGCCCACCACCTCGAAGCTGATGGGGTGGCCCTGGGGCGGCCCCTGCTCCTGCTCCTTCACGGCCACCTTCCAGCCGGGCAGGAGGTCCTTGGTGGCGTTCTTCATCCACTCCATGGAGAGCCAGGACGACACCCTGCGCTCGTTGTAGTCCTTGAAGGCCACGTTGACGTAGCCCTTGTTGGACTCCGGGCTGCGGTCCCCGGCCCCGAAGTCGGGCACGCCGAACCCGACCACGCCGGAGTAGCTGTCCACGTCGCCGGTGTCCTCGGGCATGGTGAGCAGCTTGTTCTCGATGATCTTGAGGGCCGAGTCGGTCTCGTCGATCTCGATGCCGAGGGGGCCGGTGACGGACACGGCGGCCACCAGCGGGTCGATCTTGGGGAAGAACAGCACGCCCTTTCCGGTGGCGTTGTACGCCATGATGCCGCCCACCATGAAGATGGCGCAGAAGAGGAGCACCCACCAGGGATGGCCCACCACGCCCTCCAGGAAGGAGCGGTAGCGGAGCTTGATCTTGTCCCAGCGCTCGCCGCCCTCCATCTCGTTGCCGTGGCCGCCGTTGCCGGCCTTGGAGCCCTTGTTCATGAACAGGGAGGCGAACACCGGGTTGAACACGAAGGCGACGAACAGGGATCCCGCCAGGGTCACCGACACGGTGATGGGCAGGTATTTGAAGAACTGGCCCATCATGCCCGGCATGAGCAGCAGGGGCAGGAAGGCGAAGATGGTGGTCAGGGTGGCGGTGGCCACCGGCAGCATCACCTCGCGGGTGCCGTCGATGGCGGCCTGCTTGCGGCTCTTGCCCATCTGCAGGTGCCGGTAGATGTTCTCCACCACCACGATGCCGTCGTCGACGAGCATGCCCAGGGCGATGACGAGCGAGAACAGCACCACCATGTTGAGCGTGATGCCCGAATAGTCGAGCACCAGGAAGCCCATGAACATGGAGAAGGGGATGGCCGTGGAGATGAAGAAGCTGTTGCGGGCGCCCAGGAAGAACGTCAGCACCAGGAACACCAGCAGGATGCCCGTGAGGATGTGGTTGATGAGCTCGTCGAACATGCGGCGGATGGCGATGGATTCGTCCACCGTGTACTTGATCTGGGTGCCCGCCGGCCAGGTGGGCTTCATCTCCTCCACCGTGGCCTTGGCGTCGTCCACCAGCTTCACGATGTTGGACCCGGTGCGCTTGGTGACGGAGATGGCCAGGGAGTTCTTGGTGTTGAGGCGGAAGGCCGTGGTGCGGTCGCGGGCGTAGCCGAACTTCACCGTGGCCACGTCGCGCACGCGCACGAGGCCGGAACCCCCGCCGCGGATGACCAGGTCGGCGAACTCCTCCGGGTTGTCGAGCTCGCCGGTGAGCTGGATGGAGAAGCGGTTGCCGCCGGCCTTGAGGGTGCCGCCGGGGATGTTGCGGTGCTGGCCCTGCACGGTCTTCATCAGGTCGTTGAGGCTCACCCCGTACTGGCGCATGCGGTAGGGGTCGGCGTCGATGGCCACCTCCTTCTCCTGCTTGCCGGTGAGCTGGGCGTCGAGCACGCCGGGGATGGCCTTGATGCGGTCCTTGAGATCCTCGCCGATCTCGTCCAGGCGCTCGCTCTCGTAGTCGCCGGACAGGGAGATGACGAAGATGGGGATGTTGGAGAAGTTCATCTCCGCGACGATGGGATCCTCGGCGTCGGTGGGGAGGTCGGTCTTGGCCTCGTCCACCTTGTCCTTGACCCTTCGCAGGGCCGTCTCCACGTCCACGTCGGCGTTGAACTCCACCTGGATGGAGGAGATGCTCTCCAGCGACTGGCTGCTGACCTTCTTGAGGCCGTCGATGCCCTCCAGCTTGTCCTCGATCTTCTTGGTGACCAGCTTCTCCATGTCCTCGGGGGAGGCGCCCGGGTACACCACGTTCACGAAGATGAGCGGGATCTTGATCTCCGGGAACGACTCCAGCGGCAGGCTGCGGAACGACATCCAGCCCGCGATCAGGAGGATGACCGCGAGGACCAGGACGGTGACGGGATTCTTGACGGCGAACTTGGTCATTATCGGCTCCTGCCCGGAGGCAAAAATTCTTTCGCGGATATCCTAGTAGCTGATCTTCGTGCCGTTGGACACCTGGAAGGCGCCCGTGGTGATGAGGGTGTCGCCGGCGGCGATCCCGCTCTCGACGATTACGTTGTCGCCGGCCGCCGGCCCGAGGCGCACCGCGGCCTCGACGGCCTTGCCGGCGCGGGCGAGCATCACCTTGGTGCCCTCCTGGAGCCGCAGCACGGCCTGGGAGGGGATGACCACGGCCCGGTCGTACTTGCGGCGCAGGATGCGCGCGCGGCCCACCATGCCGGGGCGCAGGGCGTTGCCGGCGTTGGCTATCTCGATGCGCGCGGTCACGGTGCGGTTGCGGGCCTCGACGGCGCGGTCGATGCTCTTCAGCTTCCCGATCACGGGCTTGCCGTCTTCCTGCGGCAGGCTGAACTCGGCGATCTGGCCCTCGCGGAAGTCGCGCGCCTCGCTCTCGGGGATGGACACCACCGCCTCCAGGCGGTCGATCGAGGCCACGCGCACCGTGGGGGCCCCGGGGGGCACGGTCTGGAAGTCCTCGATCATGCGGCTGGCGAGGATGCCGTTGAAGGGCGCCTGGCAGCGGCTGTCCTCGTAGGCGCGCTGGGCCTGGAGCAGCCCCACGCGGGCCTGCTGGTAGTCGAACTCGCTCTTGTCGAGCACGGCCTTGCCCACGAAGCCCTTCTCCACGTTCACCTTGTTGCGGTCCATCTCGCCCTTGGCCAGCTCCAGGGCCGAACGCGCCTGGGCCAGCATGGCGCCGTAGCGGGCGCTCTCGATGTCGCACAGGGCCTGGCCCTGCTTGACCAGGCGGCCCACCTCCTCCACCTTGCCGACGCGCCCGCCCAGGCCGGCGGTCAGCACCGCGTCCTTGACGCCGCGGAGATCGGCGCTGTAGGCGCCCCAGTCCTCGAAGGACTTGGCCTCCACCGGGGAGACGACCACGCGGATTTCCGCGCCTTCCTTGGCGCCGGGCTTGCCTTCGCCCTCCTTGCCGGCCTTCTCGTCCTTGCCGCAGGCGGCCAGGGCGACTGCCACCAGGAATACGGCGCAGCCCTTTGCGGCGGCGGCCACCTGAAAATAGGCGAAGCCCTTTGCGATGGGGAGCGGGCGGGGATGCGTCGCCTTGGGCGACCGGTCGCGGGTACTCATTTATCCTCCTCGTTGACAATGCCTTTGCCCAGGGCCAGGCGCAGGGCCCCCCGGGAGCGCACCTTGGCGTAGCGCGCGTTCAAGACCTGGAATTCGCTCTGCCGCAGATCCTCGTCGGCGGCCAGAAGGTCGGTGATCTGGCCCTTGCCGGCGCGGAAGTCCTCGGAGAGCATCTCCTGGGCGTCGCGGGCGGCCCGCACGGCCTGCTCGGCGGCCGCCAGGGCAGTGTCGGCGGCGAAGTAGTCGCGATAGGCGGTCTCGATCTGGACCCGGGCCGACTTGCGCTGGCGCTGCTCGGTGAGGCGCAGCTGGCGGGCCTGGGACTCGACCTGGCGGGCCTGGGCCAGCCTGGCCCCGCCGTCGAAGAGGTTCCAGGAGAGGCCCACGCCGTAGCGCCATTCCTTGTTCCGGTCGAATTCCACCACCTGGTCGAGTTCGTAGGCGGTGACGCCGATCTTGCCGGTGGCCCCGATGGAGGGCAGGTAGAGCAGCTTGATGTAGCGGGCGCGGCCCTCCAGCGATTTCCGGGACAGCGCCAGGTTGCGGATGTCGGGCCGGTCGTCGACGATGGAATCGAGGACGACGGAACCCGGATGGGCCGGAACGTCGGGGAGTCCCAGGGTGGTGGCTGTGTCCAGCTCCAGGGGCGCGTCCACGTCGCGGCCCAGCACGCGGTTCAGCTCCATGCGCGAGGCCTCGGCGTCGCGTTCGGCGCGGATGCGCTGGGGTTCCAGGGACTTGAGCTGGGTGATGGCCCGGAGCACGTTGGAGCGGACGCCGGCGCCCATGCGGAAGTTGCCCTCCAGGAAGGCCACCGTCTCGGTGTGGCGCTTGATGGAGGCCTCCAGCGTCCCCACGTAGGCGCGGGCGGTGACGTAGCGGTAATAGGTGTCGAGCACCTGCATCTGCAGCTGGTGGCGGGAGTCCTTGCGGCCGTCGGCCTCGGCGCGCTCCTGGTAGTCGGCGGCCCGCACGGCCTGCATCACGCGGCCGAAGGCGAACAGGGGCTGGTAGGCGTCGATGGCGTAGGCGTAGCGGTTCTGCTCGAAGCTGAAGGCCCCGCTGGGCGCCGCGCCGCCGCCGCCGCCGGCGGTGTCGCTCCCGAAGGCGCCGAACATGGCGAGATCCATCACGGTGTTGCCCCGCCCCGCGTCGGCGTTGACGTTGATGATCGGGAGGGCGGAGGCCCACACCTCGCGCTTCTGGGCCTCGACGTGCTTCTCCTTCTCCAACAGGATCTTGGCCTCCTCGCTGTTGGCGAGGGCCTCCTTCAGGGCGTCGGGCAGGGAGAGGGCGCCGCCCGGGGCGGAGCCTCCCTGGGCGGAAGCGGGCGCGGCCGCGAGGCCCGCCAGGAGCGCCAGCGCGCAGGCGAATCCCTTGGCCGCCGGGGCGCCGGAACCGGCGCCGCGGGCGGACGCCGCGGAATGGAGGGTGGTGAGGTTGAAATCAGCTCTTGGCATTGTATTCCGCCCTGGCTTTGTCGGTGAGGAAGCCCTCGAACAGGACCTTGACGACGGCGTCGAAGACCTCGGAGGGCTTGTAGGAGAGTCCGGCCAGCGTCTCCGGGTGGAGGATGCGCTGGGCCACTTCGAAGTAGATGAGGAGGAACAGGCGATCGTCCACGTCCTTGCGGAAGATGCCCTTCTGGCGGCCTTCCTTGATGAGGGCGCCGAATTCTGTGAAGATGTGGTCCTTGCGGTTCTCCTCCACGCGCTTCCAGATGCCCGGGGCGCTGCGACGGAGGTCGTGCACCAGGGACTCGCTCATGCGGCCGTACAGGGAGGCCACGTAGTCCATCAACCGCCGGAATTTCACCAGGGGGCCGCCGCCCTTGGCCCTGCAGATGGCGTGCATCTCGGCGTCGCAGCACTGGATGTGGTCCTCGGTGACCGCCTCCAGCAAATCGTCCTTGCTGGGGAAATGCTTGTAGAGGGTCTTCTTGCTCATGCCCAGCTTCTCGGCGGTCTCGTCCATGGTGACCTTGGCGAACCCGTAGCGGAAGAAGAGGTCCTGGGCCTCCTCGATGATGCGCTTGCGGGTGTCCTGTTCGCTTTTGAGCATGGGCGGGATGAGTCGGAAACTATTCCAGTTTTCGGAGTTTCCATAATAGACGATTGTCTCCGATTTGTCTAGGGTGCCTCCGGAATACCGGCCGGCAAGGGTTAAAGATTCCTTCCCACGGTTACTCCGCTGTAAGCGGTCCGCAACAATTTGTAACAAGTGGTCTCCCGAAGTTTCTGGAGTTTCCGACATTTTGGGTGGCCCGGAAGCCGGAGATCATCCGGCCGCCACGAAGAATAGACGTTCGGGTCGGACAGTTTTCGACACCGGTGGAGGATTGTCGGGAATGGCAGGATCGATTTTACCCTTCTCTGACCAATCGATCCGGATTGGGAAGCGTCGTCGGACAACCCTGATACTTTCCGATGCCGCTCCGCGTCCAAACCCTCCGATGGGGGGTACAAGGAGTTGAAAATGTCTTCGAGAATCAAGACCCCGCCGACCCGGGGCTTTCGCCTGCCAACCATTCACCTCGCCGCGTCCGCCAAGGGCTGCCTCTTCCTGGCGGCGGCCCTGGCCGTAGAGTCGTACTCGGCCACGATCGAGAAAACCATCCGCAACCCCGCGGAGCTGACCTACGCCTTCATGGCCGCCGACGCCGATCCCAACAACCTCCACAAGCTGACCCTGGAATGGCGCCGCGACGCCAACGGCAACACCATCGTCTGGGAAATGTCCCAGACCGTGACCCTGACCAAGGGCCAGGTGTACGTCTGGGGCTCGCAGTCCAACAATTATCCCGAGCGCTACATCTTCGACGGGAAGGGCAAGGTGGCCCTGTTCGCCGTGAACGCCGCCTCAGGCTACAAGCCGAAGCTGACCCTCAGCGGCATCACCGTCCAGAACGGGTACAACCAGACCTACGCCGGCGGCGGGATGTGGGCCTACGGCGCCGACGACATCCAGATCTACTACTGCAAGTTCCTCAACAACAAGTCCAGCATGAACGGATCGGGCATCGCCATCCTCGAGACCCGGAACTTCTACATGCTGCACACCGTGGTGGACGGCAACTGGAACCACCAGCTCGGGAAATGCGGCGGCGGGCTGACCGCTGGCGGGGGCGGGGTCGCCGTCCTCACCAGCGCCACCAAGGCCTGGGCCAGCATCCACAAGTCCACCATCTCCAACAACAAGACCTGCCGCGGCGGCGGCATCGAGTTCGCCGGCAACCTCGACATCAACATGACGAACAACACCATAAGCAACAACGTCGCTGAACGCCGGGGCGGCGGCATCCTGTGCCGCGGCGGCACCGGGTCCGCGGTGCAGCACATGCGCTTCAACACCATCGCCTACAACAAGGCCGGCACCGCGACGGAATTCACCCAGAACGAGAGGCATTACGGAGGCGGAGTCGCCTTCTGGGGCTTCAAGGGGTCGCTGACGACCAAGGGCAACGTCATCGGCGGCAACACGGTCACCAACAACCACAAGAGCTACCTCGGCTACACCGGCGACGACTGCTACAACGACGGCGGCACGGTCACCGCCTCCCCCTACACCAATTTCCTGGGGAAGAACTCGAACTGCTCCATGTTCGGGAACGCCGGCAGCTGGGGCATCGGCACCGAGGCCTCGCCCCTCGACCCGAGGCTCGTGGGGCTGAGGCTGGGCAAGACCAACGAGAGCTTCGCCATGCCGGTCCACGTCCCCTGGTCGGACAGCCCGCTCCGCGGCAACTACTTCGCCACCAACGTGAGCAATCAGTGCGAGTCGAAGGATCAGCGGGGCTACTGGCGGGTCCTGTACAACCCGCGCCGCTGCGACATCGGCTCCGTCGAATACGACGGCGCCGAGAACCCGTGAACGCGCCTTCCTGAACCCCGGCGCCGGCGCAAGCCGGCGCCCCGGGATC
>CBILQL010000130.1:0-9835 GCA_966238865.1 uncultured bacterium | reverse complement strand
TTCGTGAATAGATATGTTAGTATAGTGTTCATTTGCGGTCAACAAGATGTTAAAAAATTTGGTTGCCAACAGCATGTTCACAATTAACCAACCTCACCTGCAACATCAGGGGTTTCGGAAGGTTTACAATAACCTTTCGATTTGTCATCAATTGGAAAAATCAATCCGTCGTAAGAATTCGTGCGCGGGCATGCTTCTTGTGAATCGAAAGCTGCCTGCGTCCGGCCAGGTAGGCTTGGGCCAGGTAAGGAATCGATGTGAAGAGGACCTTGAGCGGTATCATCGGACTGAGGTTCAGGGCCAGGTCCCGGTATACGTCCGGATATTCCCTCAGTTTGGTGAAGAAATGGTTGTAGGACCGCATATCCTGCTTCAATGCCCGGTGCAGAGAATACTCAAATCCGGTCCTGCGGAGCCACTCCTTTTGATAGGCCTCCAAGGCGTGCCCGCCGGCTATCGTTTCGGCTAGCAGGCGGGCTGCCCCGAGGATAGGACGGGTCCCCTCGGAACTCGCCGGCGTGGCCTGCCCGCAAGAGTCCCCGAGGTAGGCGATTGGGCCATAGGCTATGGGATAGACGGCTTCGGCCGAGATCGCCGCCGTGTACGGCGGCCGCGTACGCATTTCGGCGAAGCGGCCGAACCGCGATAGGAGCCCCCCGTCGCGGATCTCGATGTCCGGATCCGGCGTCGGGGAGTAATTCCAGACGCCGTAGAGCAGCTCCTCCCCGAGGGCGTAGACATCCTCCATGTATCCGTTCGCCTCGGTATAGTAGATGAACCGGTCCCCGTCGAAAAAATCCGGCAGCCGTTCCCCGCGGGGAAAAGGCATGGTGAAGGTCTTTCCGATATAGAAGCGTTGCACGCGGGGAAGCCCGAGGATGGCCCGGGTCCAGGCCTTCGGACCGGAGCAGTCCACCAAGATCCCGAACTCGATTTCCCCGCCGGAGTACGCGAGCCTCCGCCTTCCCAGGTCGAGCCGGAGCGCTTCGCCGCGGAGCATGGCCGCCGAGGAGCGGTGGAACAGGGATTCGCAAGCCTCGCCGTACTCGAAGAAGTAGCAGGGGATGTCGATATCCTTCCACAGGATGTCCGGTCCGCCCGTCGTGACGGCGTCCCGGAGTCCGGCGAAGATCTTCCGGTATGGGAGCCCGTAGTCGTCGATGACTTCCTTGAAGGTATTCCTGTATCCGTAGGCCTTCGCTCCGCCCGGCCTGTCCCTCTCCAGGACGGCCACGGTGCCCTGGTAGCCGAGCCGCTTGAGATTGAACGCCAGTCCGGCGGATGAGATCCCTCCGCCGAGGATCAGGATGTCACAACCTTGCATATGGGATTCCCGATGGCTATCGGAAAAATATATTCGAACGCCCTCCCCACGGTAGCCGGCATGCAGCGCCGTGAATACCTTTGGGAGATGGAATCCATCCGAATCCCCGATTGAACCGCAGATGGTGGATTTCCTGGCAAGCCCCTGGGGCAGCGTGCTGGCGGCGGCCCTGCTCACCTTGATCGTGTGCGCGGAGAGCCGCTGGCTGCCCTGGTCCCCGTTCTTCCATGTGTACGCCGCGCTGGCCCTCGTCCTCCCCTTCCTGGCGGGCGGATGGTCCTGGGGATCCTGGGGGACGTGGCGGGAGCATGCGGGCCTCATCGCGGCGGGCGCGGCCATCCTGTTCCTCTGGGAGCTCGGCGCGGCGACGTGGTTCTACGAGCGCGTCCTGCTGGGGCGGCTGGACAAGGGCGACGACCCCGCCTGGTCCCCGAGCGCCGCGCTGGACCATCTCATGGCCGAGGCCGTGCGCCGCGCGCGCTCCGGAGCCCGGGCGGTCCCGGCCGTATACGGCGCATACAGCCTGCTCTGGGCGCCCCTGGCCGAAGAGCTGCTCTATTGGGGCTACCTGTTCGGCAACCTCCGCCAGGGCCTCCCCTTCTGGGCGGCGGCCGCGATCACGTCTGCCTTCTTCGGGGTCCGCCATGCCGCCCATTTCCTGTACCTCGCCCGTTACCCGGGGCCCGCAGCCGCCTGGCTGGCCGCGTCCACGGCGATCACGGGCCTCTTCAACTCCTGGCTGTACGAGCGGATCGGCGCGCTGTCGCCGCTCGTCGCCATCCACCTGGCCGTGAACCTCCTCTTCGCGGCCTATGCCGCGGCGATCCGCCCGGCCCCGGGGGTCACGGCCAGCCGGCCATGAGGTATTCCGAGAGGATGCCTTCGTCGACCTTGCTCCCGTGGGCACGGATTTCGGCCCAGCCCGGGGCCGTGGATACCAGCGCCCAGGGCAGGGAATTCCGCAGCCCGGGGCCGATGCCGGCCCACAGGTCGCGCTCGATCAGCAGCTTCACCGGCCGGTTCAGGTCCGCGCCGGCCAGGTCCTCCACGTCCTCGCACGCCAGGGAGAGATGGACGAGGTTCCGCGCGATGGCCCCCATGCGTTCCCGCAGCCCCGCGTCCCGGGCCAGGATCAGCGCCTTCCCGGCGCTTTCGTCCGGGGGCCGCGCGGCTTCGAAGCGCGGATCCCCCGGCAGCACGGCGTTCACCACCAGGCCGGTCGCCGAGGCCCCCAGCAGGTTCTTCGAATAGAAGCTCAGCGAACCGCCATGGTTCTCGAGGATGGCGCCCGCGACGCAGACCCCGAGCCCCGCCCCCCCGGCGGCCCGCTTGGTGGTATGGAAGGCGCGGCCTATCTCCCCGAGCCGGGCGGCATCGCAGCCGGCGCCGTCGTCTTCGATGGCGACGACCCTCGCGCCGGCGCAGCTCCGGCACCGGATCCAGACCCTGCCGGCGCCGCTTTCGGCCGCGTTCTTGAGCAGGTTGTGGAACGCCTGCGACAGCTTGGCCGGATCGCCGAAGGCGACGACCCCGCCCCCGACCTCCAGCGCCATCTTCGCCTGCTGATCCGGCGGCAGCCCGTCGCGGATGCATCCGGCCAGGAGGTCGCGCAGATCGAACTCCTTCCGCTCCCCGGGAACGAAGAGCGCGGGGATGTCCAGCACGCCGCGGGACATGCGATCGAGGCCATGGGCGGCCCGGTGTATCCGCTCGAGCTCCCCGCGGAAATCCCCGGGGATGGACTTCCGGTCCATCAGGGTGATGTTCCCGGTGATCACGGCGACCTGGTTCTTGATCTCGTGGAGGAGCAGGGAGAGGGACTCCCCCACCCTCTTCATGGGCCTCGCCTGCTCCAGCTCGTGCAGGGCCTCGACGACCTGCTTCTGCATGGCGCTCCTCTCGGCCATCAGGGAGAGGAAATGCTCGACGAAGATCAGGGACATGGAGACGCCGAAGGCCAGGGCGCCCAGGGTATTGAAGCTGACGAAGAAGGGCTTCGGGAAGTAATAGGTGAACGCCACGTCCAGCACGCCGAAGGTGAAGAGCATCAGGAAACCCAGGAGGTGGAGGGAGAGCGCGCGCCTTTCCGGTTTGGACGCGCGGCGCCATTTCCGGAGGATCAGGTACAGCGCGCCGAACAGGCAGAGGGACATGAAGGGCGGGAAGGTGAAATCGTAGAGCCGGGTGCGGACGATGCCGCCGGAATCCGCGTCCGCCCGGAACATGAGGCCGGCCGCGAAGCCGAGGCAGAGGCAGGCGGCCCATGCCGCCAGGATGCGTTGCAGCAGGGGATGCCTGATGGCCAGCAATTCCGCCATGTACCAGAAATAGAACACCGCGAACAGGCAGCCCACGATGAACATGAGGCTTTGCCAGAGCATCTGGCTGCCGGGCCGGGAGGCCTCCGGGAGGATCCAGAGGTCGATGCCGGTCATGGCGCAGAGGAACAGCAGGGCCAGGCCGAAATAGCGGTAGCTCCGATCCACCCGGATGCGGAAATCCAGGAACATGAAGAAGAAGGACACGGGCAGCAGCCCCGTCCAGATGGCTTTCAGGAGGCTGTATGTCATGGCGGCTTCCCCAGGAGGATGAGCAGCGCCTCCTCCGTAATCGGGCCCGGGGGTACGTCCCGCTGCGGCGCCCCGCCGGGGACCGAGGCCGGATGGCCCTTGCCGGCCGCCAGGCGGGGCCGCACCCCGAGGTTCTCGCAGGCCGCCAGGAAGGCGTCGATCCGGGCGGGATCGTCCGACAGCAGGGTCGGGGACGCGGTCGGCGCATCGGCCTCCGGACGGGCGCTTCTGTCCGGCAGCACCACGTTGAGCGACAGGCCGCGGGAATCGGGACGGGCATGGTAGCGCAGCGCGCCTCCGTGCGCGCGCACGATGCCGGCGGCGATCGAGGCCCCCAGCCCGGCCGCGCCTTCGGCCTTGCGCGTGGTGAAGAAAGGCTTGACGATGTCGCCGAGCGCCGCCTCCGCGAAGCCCTTGCCGTCGTCCTCGATGGCCAGCACGGTCTTCCCCAGCCCCTGCCGGATGCGGACCTCGACGGTCTCCGCCCCGGCTTCCAGGGCGTTCTTGAGCAGCTCGAAGAGGGCCGCCTCCAGGCGCGGCGCGTCCAGGGGAATGGGGCGCAGGTTGCCGATGGGGCGGACGCGGATGCGGCCTCCCGCCGCGGGCAGCCGGTCGCGGACGCAGGCCGCGACGAGGTCGGCCGGAGGGACCGGCGCCAGGGGGCCGAGCATGCCGCAGCGGGAGAATTCGAGCACGGCGGTGGCCAGGTGCTCCAGGGCGCCGCGCGCCTTCTCGATGTGCGCCAGCTCGACGCCGCCGGCCGGCTCCTGCTGCATCCCCTCCAGGTGGCCCCGCAGGTCCGAGACCCCGCTGCGGATGGCGTCGCTGACCCGGGCCGCGGACCGGCCGATCTCCCGGAGCGGCTCGTCGGCGCCCAGCTCGCCGTACACCCGGGCGATCTCCAGGAGGGATCGCCGCCGGCGACGGTAGGATTCCACCAGCCGATCCGCCAGCACGAAGGTCCCGCCGATGCAGAAGGCCATCACCCCCCAGGTGGTGAAGCTCGACGTCAGGCCGGGTTCCGGGAACAGGAAGAGGAGCAGGTCCAGCAGGCCGCCCAGGTAGAGCAGCACCATCCCGAAGCGCAGACGGCCCAGGATCCGGCCTTCGCTGTTGCCCGCGCCCCTGCGCGGGCGGAAGGCGATGGCGGTGAGCCAGCCCATCACGGCCACGATATGCGGCGCGAAGCCGTACAGGTAGGCGGGCGAGAGGTGCCATTGCCGATCCCGCAAGCCGACCAGGAGCACCTGCGGCAAGGCCAGATCCAGGGCTGTGAGCGCGATCCAGGGGGCCAGCAGGGCCGCGTTCACCCGCGCCGCCTTCGCCCCCGGGGCGCCGGTGAGGTGGCGGATGAAGCGCATGAGCAGCACCAGGAACACGCAGGCCAGGGCCTGGAAGGCCAATTGCGCCGCATCCAGGTAGATCCGGCTTCCCCAGCCTTCCAACAGGGCCGGATAGAGGATCCAGATGTCCATCCCCACCATGAGGAGGAGGATGAGCATGCAGCCGCCGATGTACCGGAAAGTCTTGTCCGCCTTGTGTCCCGCGCCGATGGCCAGGAATTGCGCCGTCAGGACGGCCAGGGCGCACCACACGACCTGGTCCGGCGAAAGCTCCGCGAGCCGGGCGGCCATGTCAGTGCCGCTCCGTCGTCGCTTGCGCCAGAAGGCCCGCCATGTTCTCCTCGCTGAGCAGGAAGCGCGCGGCCTCGGGCCCGGCGCTCCGCCCCACCCGCCTCGCCACCCGCCGGGCTTCCACGGCGAAGATCGGCCGGAACCCCCATGCGGCCCGGATGGCCTCGACGCCTTCGTCCTCGGCCAGGAAAAGCGGGCTGCGCAGGATTCCCTGCAGCCCCGGCGACAGGTCGCTGCCCGAGAGCAGGTAGGGCCTCAGCCCCAGGTTCAGCAGGGGTTGCAGGATGCAGGCCCGCACCTCGGGTCCCCCCGCCATCACCACCACCTCCTGCTCGACCGCCGGAGCCGTCGCCGCCCGCGGGAACACGGCGTTGATCACCATCCCCCGCTGGCCGTCGCCGAGCGCGTTCTTGGAATACATGCGGAAGGAGGCGCCGTGGGCCTTGAGTATCGATGCGGCGATCGAGCACCCGAGGCCGGTCCCTCCCATCTCCTTCTTCCCGGAGTAGAACGGCGTGGCGATCTTCGCCAGGTCCTCCGGCAGGCAGCCCTCGCCGTCGTCCTCGATGGCCAGGATGAGGCGGTCCCGCCAGGGGCGGATGCGGATGTCCACCCGCGCGGCGCCCGCCTCGAAGGCGTTCCGGGCCAGGTTGAGGAAGACCTGCTCCAGCTTCCCCGCGTCTCCGGCCACCTCCGTGGACCCGAAGGACACCACGCGGAAGGCCTGCTTCCGGGACGGGAAATGCCTCTCCACGACCTCGTCGAGCAGGCCCACCAGGGAAAGCGCGTACCCGCCGACGGGCGCCGACGCGGTGGCGAAGGTGGCGATGTCCTGGGACACGGCCTCCATGCGGAGGGCCGCCTTGCGGATGGCCTCCGCCTGGGCCTGCCCGGATTCGGCGTCGGCGGCGCGGCTGAGCAGCACGGCGTTGCCCTTGAGGGTGGACACGTAGTTGCGGATCTCGTGGCTGATCATGGCCGCCGAGGCGCCGAGATCGCGCAACCCGGCGTTCTCCTGCAGCAAGGCATAGGCGGAAGCCAGCCTGTCCAGGGTGGCGCGGGTCTTGCTGTGGATTTCCAGCAAGCGCGAGAGGAGGGCCGCCGTTGGCGGCCGCAGCGAAGCCGACGAAGCCCAGGAAGGCGTAGCAGGGGCCCGGCAGGCGCGCGGCGTCGGCGAGGGCCCCGGCGCCGAGGACGACGCAGCCGAGGAGCAGGAGATAGGCGCGCAGGCGCGGCCAAGTCCGGGGCGACGGGAACCCCATCCCGGAAAGGAAAATCGCCAGCAGGGGGAGCGATGCCAGGGCCCCCAGGTGGCTGAACCGCAGCCAGCCCGCTCCCCGGAAGGCGGACCCGGCCATGTGGAGGCCGGCCACGGGCCAGAAAACCGCGCAGGCCAGGAGCAGGATCAGTCCGAAGCCGGCATACCGCCGATCGGAAGGCAGGCGCCATCCGACATAGAGATATTGCCAAGAGAGCGCCAGCAACCCGCACCAGAGAACTTTGGCTATCAATATGTGCATTTCAGCGCAAATACAGAAAAGTAGACCCGTCTTTCTTATTTTTCACAGGCTACCAATTTCGGCCGAATTGCCGTCCAAAAAGCGAGTTTGATTCAACGGGAGCCGCAATGTCGTCGGAGTCTCAAGAAAATCCCGTTTCCCTGGTCCTCGTCGAAGACAACCTGGAGCTCTCCCAGACCGTCCAGGCCTTCGTGGCCCAGGATCCCGGCCTGCGAATCCTTGGCGCCGCCCAGGGGGAGCTGGGCTTCAAGCAGCTCATCGAAGCCCACCTGCCGGACCTCGCCCTGATCGATATCGGCCTGGATACCCCCCGGACCGGATTGGACCTCCTGGAATGGCTGGCGGCCCACTATCCCGTAGTCAAACCGGTCATCATGACGGTCAATCGCGGGGATGTGCTCGAGGCCTATCAACGGGGCGCCCAGGGATACGTGCTCAAAACCGGCCTGGAAATCCTGGTTCCCACCTTGCGGGATGTCAGCCAGGGAAAGCTGATCATCCCTCCCGGCGTCGGCGAACTTTTCGTCCAGCAATTGGCCGTCCAAACCGCCCGATACCGGAATTCCATCGAATTGATGCAAATGTCGGAGCGCGAACGGGAAATCCTGACTTTTCTGAAGGATGGGCTGCCCCGCGAAATCATCGCCGACAAGCTGGGGATTTCCTTTTTCACGGTCCGGCGGCATATCCAAAATATCCTGGAAAAAACCGGGCAGGGTTCCATCCGGGAAGTCCTGCGGAAATACGGGGAGGTACTAGGCGGCCTCGGTCCCAATCGCGGGTAAGGGACCCCATGAGGTTTTTCTTTGGCCGTCCTCGGGGCCCAATGGGAGCCGAAGCCGCCTTTCCCACGGACAAAGATACTGGGCGTCCCGACCTCCGTAAACACCACTGGGAGTGGTGCTTTTCAGGGAAGAAGGATCCGGAACGGCCTTTACGGAGCGGAAAATGATAGTCAACGTCGTACACGTCCAGGTGAAGCCCGGCCACGAGGCCGATTTCATCGCCGCCACCCTCAAAAACCACAAGGGGACCCGGACTGAACCCGGCAACCGCCGCTTCGACGTGCTGCAAAGCGCCGAGGATCCGGCCCGCTTCCTCCTCTACGAGGCGTTCGAATCCCCCGAAGCCGTGGAAGCCCATCGCAAGACGCCCCATTACCTCGCCTGGCGGGCGGCCGTGGAGCCGTGGATGGCCAAGCCCCGGGAAGGCAGGAGCCACCGGGTGATAGCCCCCGATCCCGATCAGGCCTCGGCATGGTGACCGGCGCCTTCCAGCTCGCCCGCATCCCCCCGGTCCACTTCGGGCCGGGCAGGCTGGCCGGGCTTCCCCGCGTGGCCGTCGGCTTCGGCCGCCGCGCCCTGCTCGTCACCGGCGCCGCGTCCCTGCGCGCCTCGGGCCGGCTGGACGCCCTGCGCGGCGCCCTGGAGGACGCCGGCCTGTCCGTGGTCCCCGTCGCCGTGGACGCCGAGCCGACCGCGGCCTTCGTCGACGCAACCCGCGACGCCTTGCGCGGGGAGGGCCTGGAGCTCGTGATCGGCATCGGCGGCGGTAGCGTCGTCGACGCGGCCAAGGCCCTCTCGGCCATGCTCCCCCACCGGAACTCCGTGCTCGATCACCTGGAGGACGTGGGCCGCAACGTGCCCCATAGCGGCGTGAAGCTCCCGTTCATCGCGGTGCCCACCACCTCGGGCACCGGGGGCGAGATGACCAAGAACGCGGTCCTGGGCGCGAAGGGGGCCGCGGGCTTCAAGAAGTCCCTGCGGCACGAGAACCTGATCCCCGACGCCGTCGTGGTCGATCCGGAGCTGATGCTCTCCTGCCCGCCCGCGGTCACCGCCGCCTGCGGCATGGACGCCTTCACCCAGCTCCTGGAGCCCTACCTCTCCCCCGCCTCCAGCCCGGCCGTGGACGCCCTGGTCCTCTCCGCCCTGGAGCGCGTGCGCGACTGCCTGCTGCCCGCCTGCGGCGCCGGCGCCGGCGACGTGGAGGTCCGATCGGGCATGGCCTATGCCTCCCTGGTCTCCGGCATCGCCCTGGCCAACGCCGGCCTCGGCATCGTGCACGGACTGGCTTCGCCCATCGGCGGATGGTTCCCGGCCCCCCATGGGGCCATCTGCGGCACTCTGGTGGCCTCCGCCACCGCCGCCAACCTGCGCGCCCTGCGCGCGCAGGCGTCGCGCGGGAGGCTCGAGGCTGGCGAGGCCGGCGGGGCCGCGCGCGGCATCTCCCGCTACGCCGCCCTGGGACGCCTCTTCGGCGGACGCGCCGACCGGGACGACGGCTGGAACGGCGATCACCTGGTGGCGCGGCTGCGGGAGTGGACGGAAGCCCTGGCGCTGCCGCGGCTCGGGGCCTACGGCATGACGGAGGCGGACCTGGACCGCGTCGCGGAGAACGCAGCCAACCGCAACAATCCCGTCCGCCTCTCGCGGGACGAGATCCGCGCCCTGGTGGCGGAACGGCTGTGAGCGGCCGCGGCGCCGCCCGCCCGCGGACACCTTCGGAGCGGAGGCGGGCCGCGGGCGGAAGTCCCGGAGGGGCCCCGGCGAAGCCGGCCCCCTCCCGCCCCCGCTACCTCCTGTTCAACAAGCCCTACGGCGTGCTGTGCCAGTTCACGGACGCGCAGGGACGCCCCTGTCTCAAGGACTACATCCCCGTGGCCGGCGTCTACGCGGCCGGGCGCCTCGACTGGGACAGCGAGGGGCTGCTCCTGCTCACCGACGACGGCCCGCTCATCCACCGCCTGGCCTCCGACTTTCAGGTGGAGCTGCGGCTGCCACAGCT
>CBILQL010000129.1:0-9837 GCA_966238865.1 uncultured bacterium | reverse complement strand
ACCACCGTCAGGGAATCGCGCTTGGCCGGATCGTCCGAGGAATTGGCGTAGACGCGGGTCTCGCCTTCCTTGAGGCCCTGAAGGGCCCCGCCCGTGATACGGACGATGGCAGTGTCGCGAACAGTATAGACCACGCCCTGCGGGGCCAGCGCGGGAAAGACCCGCAGGCGGAGGCTGTCGAGGGGACCCTGGACGAGCAGGTTGGTCGCGCGTTTATCGAAGCGGATGCTGTCCACGGCCTGGGCGGGCAGAACCCGGACATAAGCCGTGTCCTTGGCGGTGGCATGGGCCTGGGAGGCGGCGACCACGCGGGACGTGCCCGGGGTCTTGGCCGTGACCAGGCCGTCGGCGGACACCTCGACTCCGGCGTCCAGCGTCGACCACGTCACGGGGCCTGCGCTGGAATCGGGAAGGAAGGCGGCGGTGAAACGCCCGGTGGGGCCGCGCAGGGCGAGCAGCAGGGTGTCGGGCTGGAGGATGAGACGGGGCTTGGAGGCGGTGTCCTGGGGATTCGTGACGACGGGCGTGGTGTCCGGCGGGGGCTTGGTGGGATCGACCAGGACGACGGTCTCCGCGGCGATATCCCCGCCCCTGGCCGGATCGTAGCCGCGTTGGACCTCATAGATCGTCACGCCATCCTTGGTCGCCTCGATGTGGATGTAGACCTTGCCTCCGTCGTATGACCCGGCTTTCAATTCCTCGAAGGAAGTGGAAGCGGTCACGGGACCGTCGAAAAGGACGTCCACGACCTTGCCCGAAGAATCCTTGAGTTCGATGAGGACTTGATCGGCGTCGCCGATCTTGTCCTTCAGGGTGGGGAAGGAGAAGGTGTCCCGGGTTTCCGGGGTGGTTTCGAGATGGCAGGCGAAGAGGAGCAGCAGGGCGGCGATGGCGGCGAACGCCGCGGCGCGGGGGATTGGCCTAGTCATTGGAGATGAGCTCCCGGGTTTCCGGCGATTCGGCTTCTTCGAGCAGATGTACGGCGAGTACGGCGCCCCCCACCACGGTGGCGGCGCCGACTGTCCATCCCACCCAGGCATAGCCCGTCTTTTTCTTGGGTTGCGGATCCCCGTTGATGGGATGCGGGCCTCCTCCAGAATTCGTGAAGAGGTGGGGGTTCCGGGTTTCGAATTCATCCCGGATGTTCTTGAAGATCATGTAAATCATGTCGGAGGCGTACATATCCAGGATCTTGGCGGTGGGCTCGACCTTCAGGAGCTCCATCAGATAGTGCTTGCCCTTCTCGCGGGTCTCGTACTTGGCGGTATGCATCACACCCAGGTGCTTCAGGATGAAGATGGAATCCTGGTGGCTGAACGGTCCGCCGTATTTCATGGCATCCTCGATCAGCTCGATTGCCAAGTCGAATTCGCCTTCAAGGTAGGTTTTGTGGATCTGGGCCGTATCCAGCTTATTGGCCGGGGCTGCGGCGGAGGTCGACTTCCCCGCAATCCCATTTTGGGTTTTTTTGACCGTCCCCGCCGGCCCGGCATGGCACAGGATGCCGGCCGACAAGACGGCCAAGCAAGACCGGAAAAATATGCTTCCCCTCATTTTCCCCTCGATTCGGTATCCGTGCGCGATTACTTCAGGATGGATGGAAAAGTAATATCTGGCGCCGGGCCATTCAGTGATAAATGACACAGGGCATGCCGCGAATTTCCCGAATCGGCCGTATCCCTCAGAAAGCTATTTTCATCCCATGGAATCCTTCCCACCTTCCGGAATTTCCGTCACACCCACCCGCGTCCTCGTCCTCATGGGGGCCGCGGGCTCGGGCAAGACCACGCTCGGCAAGCGGCTTTCCGCCGAGCTGGGCTGGCCCTTCTACGACGGCGACGACTATCATCCCCAGGGGAATATCGCCAAGATGGCCCAAGGCCTGGCACTGAACGACCAGGATCGCCTGCCCTGGCTGCGGGCCCTACACGACCTCATCGCCGGCATCCTCGCCGGGCGCGGGCAGGGCATCGTAGCGTGCTCTGCCCTGAAAGGTTCATACCGGGAAGTGCTGCAGGGAGGCCTGGGTGGATTGGCCTTCGTGTACCTGAAGGGCACCTATGCCCTGCTGGATGCACGGCTCAAGGCCCGCAAGGAGCATTTTTTCAAGTCGGATCTGCTCACCACCCAGATGGAAATCCTGGAGGAGCCCGAGCAGGCGTTGACGGTGGATGCCTCGCTGGAGCTGCCGGTCCTCGCAGCCGCCATCCGCCAGGCCTTGAGCCTGCAACCCGCCGCTGCCCCATGATCCGATTCAAGGACGGCGGGGCGTCCGATCGGTGCATGGGGGCGTGAGGCGGCTGGCGGGGAGTGTTTTCCTGGCGTAGGGGCGCCCAGTCAGCCGCCGGCCCCGTGGCATTTCTTGAACTTCTTCCCGCTGCCGCAATGGCAGGGATCGTTGCGGCCGATGCGCGGGCCTTCGTGGCGCACCGTCTTCACCGGCGGCGCCTTGCCGTCGTCGAACAGCCACTTGCCCTTCTGCTTCACGAAGGTGGCCAGTTCGTGGTGCTCCTTGGTTTCGTCGCCCTCGCGGAAGCGCGCGATGAACTCCACGCTGCCGGTGTCGTCCTCGGGGCCGCCCTTGTCGCTGGCGACGATTTCCAGGCCGGTCCAGGCGGTGTTCCTGGACCATTCCTCCACGCCCTGGCGGTCGATGTCCAGCTTGCGGGCCGGTGAAAGAGTCTGCATCAGGTAGTCGATTTCCTGGCGGGCGAAGGCCGTATAGCGGGCGCGCATCAGGGCGACCGCGGACGCCGGGGATGCAGTCCCCTTGATGGCGGGCTCGCAGCATTCGGAGTAGGGATTCTGGGTGCCGCAGGGGCAGAGGTCGGTGGCCATTTCCGGGCTCGCTTTGGGATGAAGGGTGCAGGAGCGGCGCCGTCCGCCGTCCCGCCGCCAATTATAATGAAATCGCCGATATGATCAAGTCCGGACCCGGGCGCCGCTGCCGCGGAGAAGCGGGTCCTGGGCGCGTCAAGGCGCGGAAACCTGCATCAGCACGCGCTGGAAATCCCCCGCGGAAAACCGGTAGAAGCCGATGCCGGGCTCCGGGGCGGGCAAGGCCACGGCATGGGAACCGGGGCCCATCCCGCCCTGGAAGACGCGGGTCCAGCCTCCTGCCGCCGTCGCGTGGTCGATGCGGACGTTGCACGGCGCCGGAAGCTGGAACCGGAGCTCCCGTCCGGTTCCAGCCCCGGGGGCATGACGAGGATCGTGGGCCAGGGTTACGGAGAAGTCTCCGGATGTTTCGGAAACGCCTACGGACGGGGCGGACCGCGCAGCAGTGGCCGCCCGCTTGAACACCCGGAACTCCGCGGGCTCGCCCACCACGTACAGGGTCCCGGTGGCGGCGTCGACGGCCACGCCCTCGGGCTTTTTCAAGCCCAGGGGGAGCGAGGACAGCGCCTGGCCCTCCGGCCCGTATCCTTCCAGCTTGTTCCCCTCCTGGTTGACCAGGATGAAGCCGCCGTCCTCCGGGGCGGCGATGTCGGCGGCGTCGCCGCTCTTGCCGCCGATGTCGAAGGGGGCGTCCGCCTGGAAGGCGGTCGGATTGCCCGCCGCGTCCAACGTGAGGCGGTAGAGGCGGGGCGGATTGACCTCCTTCACCGCGAAGGCGGCCTTGTCCGAGGCGCGGTAGGCCACGCCTTCGATGCCGGAGTTGGACATGTCCGCCCCGAGGCTGAGCGCGCCGGAGCCCGGCTTCGCCACCGGCCCCGTGCCGGTGCGCGGCAGCTTGACGCGCACGACGTCGGCCAGGCCCTCCTCGGCGATGAGGAACCAGTCGTCGGCCTGGTAGGCGATGCCTTCCGGATCGGTGAAGCCGGTGGTCGCGATGGTGCGCAGCAGGTTGCCGGCGGTGTCGAGCTCGTACACCGAGGCGTTGTCGTTGTCGATGACGTACAGGGTGCGGGTCTCGGGATGGAAGGCCGCGCCCGAGAAACTCTTGGCCGACGTCGGCACGCTCACGACCGGCGTCGCGGCATGGTACTCCGCCAGGGAGGCGGCCAGGGTCTGGCCTCCGGCGGTCCGCGCCGCGGCCGCCAGGGCAAGGAAGCATAAAATGTCGGGAAACCTGCCGATGGGCGCCATGCCATCCTCCGGTGCGCGGCTGTCCGCCGGCGATAATCTACCGCTGCCCGGAGCCGCCGGAGGCCGGTTTTTCGGGGCCGGGCGCCCGTCGCTTGCCGTTCCGTCTCCCCGCATATATCTTGGTGGGATGGCCCTGAAACGATTCCCTTTCCCCCGCTTCCTCGGTGTCGGTCTGCTAATCGCTTTGTCCCTGTCCGTCACGCATTGCGCCGGATCCGCGGCGTCGAAGGCGCGCGCCGAAGCCGCCTCCGCCCGCGTGGCCGTCGGGTCCCGCGACGTCCTGTTCGTGGCCCTGCCGGTCCTCTCGGACACCGCCACCGCCGCGCTCGCGGCGGTGGGCTGGGGCGACGGCCGCTTCCAGGCCGAGCTGCGCAAGGAGATCGCCTACCAGTTCGAGCGCAAGAAGATCAAGCTCACCGAGGACAGCGCCGCCGCGATGGCCTGGCTGGCCGTGCGCCTGGACGCCTACGAGACCGGGGAGGACGCACGCTACAAGGGCGGCGCCGGCCTTAAAACCTCGCGCGGGGAGCGCCAGATCGCCATCCGCAAGCCGCGCTCCATGTTCGGGGGATCGGGCAACGCCGACCTCACGGTGGATCATATCCGGGAGATCGCACGCAACCTCGCCGCCGAGGCCCGCAAGGCGCCGGCCGCGACCGCGCAGGCCGAGTCGCCGCCGCAGATGTGGCTCCTCTTCTGACCTTCCGCCTTCGCTAGCCTTCCGTCTTTGTCAACCTTCCGTCTTCGGATCGAGGGCGTCGCGCAGGGCGTCGTTGAAGACGTTGAAGGCCAGCAGCAGCACGAACATGGCCGTCGTGGCGGCCGTGAACTGCCACCAGGCGCCCCGGCCCACCAGCTCCATGCGCGCGTCGTCGATCATCACGCCCCAGCTCGGCTGATCCTGCACGCCCACGCCCAGGAAGCTGAGCACCACCTCGCTCTTGATGGCCAGCACGAAGATGAGCGAGGCCTGGATGAGCACCAGGTGCATGACGTTGGGCAGGACGTGCCGCAGCAGGATGCGGGCGTCGCCGGCGCCGAGCCCGCGGGCCGCCCGCACGTAGTCGAGCTCCTTCTGCCGGATCACCTCTCCGCGCACCACCCGGCAGGTGCCCACCCAGGAGGTGATGCCGATGGCGATGCACACCGACAGCAGCCCCTTGCCCAGGATCAGGGCCAGCGCCAGCATCAGCAGGATGTAGGGCACCGAGTCGACGGTGGTGTAGAACCAGACGATGACCTCGTCCACGGTGCGGCGGAAATAGCCGGCGAGCAGGCCGAAGCATACCCCGATGGGGATGGCGATGACGGTGGAGACGAACCCCACCACCAGGGCGATGCGGGCCCCGTGGACTGCGCGCGCCAGCACGCTGCGGCCCAGCACGTCGGTCCCGAAGAGCCACTGCGCGCCCGGCGGCGAATAGGCCGGCCCCACGCTGTCGCCGTAGCCGGAGGCTATCGCCCCGGCGGCGGCTAGGAGGCCCGCCGCGGCGTAGAGGAGGATGACGGCGAGGGCGGCGAGGGCGAAGCGGTCGCGCAGCAGCTTGCGCAGCGGCCGGGACAGGGCGCGGCCCGGAGCGGCGACTGGGCCCCTCGCGCCAGTCGCACCGATAGAGCCCTCCGCGCCGGCGGCGGCCAGCGATTCCTCGCGCGGGCCCGTCACGACAGCCTCACGCGCGGGTCGAACACCGCGTAGAGCAGGTCGCCGGCCAGGTTGGCGGCGATGTAGGCGGCCGCGCCGAACAGGGTCACGGCCTTGATCACCGGGAAGTCCGAGGCGTTCACGGCGCGGATGCTCATGTCCCCGAGGCCGGGGATGCCGAAGAAGCTCTCCAGCAGCAGCGACCCGGTGATGACAGCCGGGAGATCGGTGGACACCCGCGAGATGACGGGGAGCATGGCGTTCTTGAGGACGTGGGTGGCCATCACCCGGGCCATGGACAGGCCCTTGGCGCGGGCGGTGACCACGTAGTCCTTGCCCAGCTCCTCGATGAACACGGCGCGGTAATAGCGCACGTCGCCGCCGAGCTGGTTGAAGATCCAGATGAGCATGGGCAGGGCCAGGAAGGGCAGGGCCCGGAACCCGCGCTCGTAGCCGGAGATGGGGAATAGGTCGAGGCGGAAGGCGAACAGGTATTGCGATCCGATGATCAGCGCCAGGACGCTGAGGCTGAGGCCCAGCACCGAGGCGAGCACCAGCAGGCGGTCCTGCCACCGGTTGCGGTACAGGGCGGCCGCCATGGCGACGAGGACCGACAGCGCCGTGGCCAGGAAGAAGGCCGGCAGGGCCAGGGCCAGGGTGGGGCCCAGGCCGTCGGCGAACAACTGCGCGACGCGCTGGCGCGTCTCCCAGGAGCGGCCCAGGTCCAGGCGCAGCAGGTCGCCCAGGTAGTCGAGGTAGCGGATCCACAGGGGCCGGTCCAGCCCAAGCGCATGGGTCATGCGCTCGATCTCGGCGGCGCTGGCGTTCTTCCCCAGCATGCGGTACACGGGGTTGCCGCCGGCCACGTCGAAGAGGAGGAAGACCACCAAAGTGGCACCGAGCAGCAGCGGGATGCTGTACAACAGGCGCCTCACCGCGAAGTTCAGCATGCGTGTCCCTCCCCGCCGCGTCCCCGCCTCATGCGTCCCTCACTCCCGGCTCCAGGCGCGGCGGCGGTCCGCGTCCACCCGCAGGTACTTGTAGGGGGCATCCACCACCGCGCTGGCCTTGAGGTTGCCGACCCAGTCGAAGGCCAGGTATTCCCGCAGGCGGTGGGTGTTGAAGATCACGGGGCATTCCTCCCCCAGGATGTCCTTCATGCGGCGGATGATGGCGAAGCGCTCGGGGCCGTCCTGCATCACCGCCATGCGCGCGTAGAGGGAGTCGTACTCCGCGTTCTTGAAGTTGGCGTTGTTCTCCCCCGGGCTTTCGTTGGGGCCGTAGAAGAGCTGCAGGAAGTTCTCCGGATCCGGGTAGTCGGCCCCCCAGGCGGCGCCGGCGATCTGGAACTTCCGCTGCTTGAGCCGGCCCAGGAATTCGGGCCAGGTGACCCCGCCCAGGCGGACGCGGATCCCCAGGGCCCCCATGTTCTGGATGAACTGCTCGGCGTGCTGGCGCGAGGTGGCGCTGGAGGGGAACATGTATTCGAACTCCGGCAGGCCCTTTCCCCCGGGGTAGCCGGCCTCGGCCAGGAAGGCCTTCGCCTTCGGCAGGTCGAGGCCCTGGTAGGGATGGCGGTAGGCGGAATCGTAGCCGAACAGGCCCGGAGGGATGGGGCTCTGGGCCCGCACGGCCCTCCCGTTGTAGAGCAGGCGGACTATCTCCTCGGCGTCCTGGGCCAGGGTCATGGCCTGGCGCAGCCTGCGCGACTTCCCCAGCACGGGGTCCTGCATGTTGAAAATGGTGTATGTGAGGTCCAGGTCCTCGTCGCGGACCAGGGTGTAGCCCTTCCCGGCATAGCCCGCCTTCAGGGACTTGTCGGGATTGACGATGGCGTCGTAGTTGTCCTTCGGGATGGGGGAACGGTCGAGGCGGCCCCGCAGGTAGTTGAGGATCATGGGCTGATCCTCCTCGAAGATGTGGAGCTCCACCCGGTCCAGGAAGGGGAGCGGCTTGCCGGCGTCGGCGAGCAGGCCCCGGGCCGAGTCGTCGGCGGAGCCCTCGGCCGGATAGATTCCGTGGCGGTAGGCCGGGTTGCGGACGAAGTCGACCCGCAGCCCCCGCCGCCACTCGGCGAGCAGGAAGGGGCCGGTGCCCACGGGATGGCTCATGAATTCATCGCCGTATTTCTCCACCGCCTCGCGGGCCACCACCGCCGCATAGGCCATGGCCAGGATGTATTTGAAATAGGGGAAGGGCCGGGTCAGGGTGATGCGCAGGGTGCGGTCGTCCTCGGCGAGGAGCCCCTCCACGGGCCGCCGGTACAGGTCCGGGTAGGCGGAGTCGGGGAGGGGCGGCAGGGATTCGCTGGCGGCGCGGAAGGCGTCGAGCCCGACGATCTTGCCCTCGTAGATCCACCATCCCGACGACTGGTTGCGCACGTCGGCCACGCGCAGCGCGCTGTAGACGAAGTCGTGGGCGGTCACCTCACGCCCCCGGCCGCCGGGGAAGGCCGGGTCGTCGGCGAAGCGGATGCCCCGCTTCAGGCGGATGCGGTAGACGCGTCCGCTGTCGGTGATCTCGGGCAGGCTCTCGGCCAGGCAGGGCTGCACGTCGTAGGGACGGGCCAGGTATTTGTACTCGTACAGGGTCTCGTACACCTGCGATTGGCACATGTGGGAGTACAGGTCCGAGCAATGGATGGGATCGAAGGTCTTGAGGTTGGAATTCATGGCATCGCGGTAGACGTTGCCGAGATCCTTCTGGGAGGGGGTGCAGGCGGAGAGGAGGAAAGCCGCCAGCAGGGCCGTCGCCGGCGCCGCCGGCGGCGCGACCCGGCGGGCGGGGCGGGCGGGACGGATGGCCGGGGTCGCCAGGGTGGTCGGCATCGCCGGTAAAGGTAGCAAAGGATCCTGGACGTTTCCGAAACCTGGTGGATGCGCCGGGGGTTGGTAATTTCTAATTTTGCTTGGACCAGCCTGGAAAGGGAGCGGATGCGGATGAACGGGAACGAGCACAGGGGAACGGACGCTTCCGGAGCGGATGTCCGGATCGTCGGCGGGGCCTGGGCCTGGCTGGCGACGGCCGTCCTCGCGGGGGCCCTCGCGGCCGGCTGCAACCGGAAGGAAGCCTCTTCGGGAGGCGGGAGCTCCCCGGCGGCGGGGCCCGAGCATGCCATGGCGGTGGACAGCGGCGGCGAGCCGCCGGATCCGGACGCCAATCCGGCCGCCGTCCCCGGCGGGACCATCAACGTGTACGGCGGCTCCGCGCCCAAGACCCTGAACCCCTGGCTCGACTGGAACTGGTTCACCAAGGAGCTGCTGGGCCTCTCCTTCGAGCCCCTGGTCGACCTGCATGTCACCGAGGACCGCCCGGTCGGCGTCCTGGCCGAGTCCTGGGAGACCTCCCCGGACGGCCTGACCTTCACCTTCCGCATCGATCCCCGGGCGCGCTGGAGCGACGGGGAGAAGGTGCAATGCGACGACGTGCAGTTCTACTACGACGTGATCATGAATCCCAAGAACCTCACGTCCCTGTTCCGGGTGGGCATGGACCGCTTCGGCCGCCCCGAATGCCCGGATTCCCTGACCCTCAAGGTGACCGCCAAGACCAACCACTTCCTCAATTTCTGGGAGGCGGGCGGGCTCATCGCCCTGCCGAAGCACGCCTGGGAAGGCAAGGACTTCAACCTGATCAACTGGGAGCTGCCGGTGGTGAGCGGGCCCTACCGCCTCGACGAGGTGAAGAAGGAGCGCTCGGTGTCCGTCAAGCGGCGCGCCGACTGGTGGGGGTTCGCCAAGCGGTACAACCAGAACAAGTTCAATTTCGGGACCATCCGCTGGAAGTTCCTGGAGGATCCGAACAAGGTGCTGGAGGCCCTCAAGAAGGGCGACATCGACGTGTATCCCGTGAAGCGGGCGTCCATCTGGGTGGAGAAGACCGACTTCGACCAGGTGAAGAAGAACTGGGTGGCCAAGACCAGCGTCTTCAACTCCAATCCGATGGGCTTCCGCGGGTACGTGATGAACCTCCGCCGCCCGCTCTTCCAGGACATCCGGGTGCGGCGGGCCCTGGCCGGCCTCGTCAACCGCAGGCTCAGGAACGAGAAGTTCAACCACAACCTGTTCTTCCGCCTCAACACCTATGTCGCGGACCTGTCCCCGGAT
>CBILQL010000128.1:0-9885 GCA_966238865.1 uncultured bacterium | reverse complement strand
TTTGGGGCCCAACCCCGCAGGGGTTGGGAAGGGAGTATTCAGACAGACCCTAGCGTCCAGTCGACCCGATGGTCAGCCGCTTTCCGCCCCCGGCGTCCCCGCCGGCGGCGTCTCCGGCCCGTATGATGTATCGTCCCGGAGGCACGGGACCCGCGCCCAGCCACACGGTTTCCCCGAATCCCCGCACCACGCGGCCCGCCAGCCTCGATCCGTCCGGGATGAACACCTCCACGTCGCCCCAGGTCCCCGGAAGGGTGAAGGAGCGGGCATCCGCCGACCACCTTGCGCGCGGCGACGCTCCCGGCGCGTGCCGCGGTCGCGCCGGCACGGACGCGGGCACCCGGATCGCCTCCGGGATCCTGGCGTAGACGGCGGCGATGCCGGGCTTGGCGTCGGCCCAGGCGCCTTCCTTGTCCGCCCGGTTGTCGAGGTAGGCCCAGGACATGACGCCGGCATAGCCGGAGTCCACGCTCCCCACGTGCATCTGCACGGGCGTGAGATAGCCGGCCTCTCCCTTGGCCGGGAGCTCCCCGATCACCACCGGCTTGTCCAGGCCCCAGTACGCGAAGCCCTTGTCCCAGGGGCTGTAGGTCCATCCGCTGCCGCGCATCCAGGAGTAGTAGTGGATCTGGTAGAAATCCAGGCGGGCCAGGGGATCGCCGCCCGCGGCGGCCTGCAAGGCCTGGTCGGAGTAATAATTCCCCTTGGAGACGGGCGCGGGGCTGCACCATTTGAAGGAGGCCGAGCCCGTGGTGACCAGGGCGCCGGTATCCGCCCGGTGGATGGCCGCCGCCAGCAGGCCGTGGAAGCGCTGGAGCTGCGCCTTGGTCACGCGCTGGGTGGTGCTGCCGTCGTCGTCCAGCATCCATTCCGGCTCGTTGCAGATTTCCCAGGCCAGGAGCCCCGGATGGCCTTTGTATCGGCGCACCAGGGGATCGAGGACGGTGCGGATGTATGCGTTCGTGGCCGCGGTGTCGGTGATCAGGTTGGCGCGGTTGTTCTTCGCCATGTCGAAGGACCAGAGCACGGGCATGACCAGGATGCCGTTGGCGGCGGCCAGATCCAGCATGCGTCCCAGGTTGGCGAAGGCCGCCTCGGGCATGCCCGTCGGCCTGCCCTGGGAGTCGTAGGACGGCGTGGCCTGCCCGTCGCAATGCATCCACCAGCGCACGGAGTTGCCTCCGGCCTCGGACA
This sequence comes from uncultured bacterium, assembly GCA_966238865.1. GTDB lineage: Bacteria > Fibrobacterota > Fibrobacteria > UBA11236 > UBA11236 > CBILQL01. The sequence goes on along the minus strand of CBILQL010000128.1, from coordinate 8,691 downwards.
GGTTGCGGAACATGGCGCCGAAGACGGCGGAATCGTACCGCGTCAAATCCTCGCCCCAATTGTTCCAGGCCACGTTGATGCCGTTCATGAACAGGTCCTTGCCCCGGATGCTGACGCGGTCGAGGGAGGCGGCCCGGGGCCCGGCCGGCAGGAATCCGGCGAGGACGCCGACGACGAGGCCGGCGAGGCGGCCGAAAGGAATGCGGATGGACACCATAGAACCTCCTGATCCGGATCAATCATAATACCGGAACGGAAGGCAGGACATCGGGGATGCCGCCCAGCTATTCGATTTCCAACACCACCACGATAGCGCCCGGCGCGGTTTCGGACCGGCATGACGTCACCTTCCGGAATGGCATGCTCCAAGTCGCCCTGAAGCGCGCCGCGCCCCTCAAGGTGGACGTATTCGATACGCGGGGCACGCGCCTGCGGGCCGAACGGTTCGAGAACGCCTCCGCCGGCGTGTACCGCTGGGATATCGCGAATTCCGCGGGCGGGAGCGACGTCCTCTGGATCAACGCTTCGATCGGCGATGAGACGATGACCTTCCGGCATGCCCCGTCGCGCGATGGCGAAGGCGGAGGGACGGCTGCCTCCGAAAGCCGGATGCCGACCGCCGGCAGGCTCGCGAAAGCGGCGGCCGCTCCCGATTCCCTCAAGGTGATGGCCGCGGGGTTCGTCACCAGGAGCGTCGCCGTCGCGTCCCTGGATGCCACCGTCGACATCGTGCTCGACTCCGTGCCCGCGGGCCCCGGCATGAAGAATCCCCCGGGCCCGAGCGCCGGCTGCGGCAAGGCGCCCACCCTGGCGAGCGGTTCCCGCACCATCACGGTGGGCGGCCAGAGCCGCGGCTACATGATCCGGATCCCGGCCGACTACGACAGGAGCCATCCCTATCCCCTGGTCTTCGCCTTCCATTGGAACGGCGGCAGCATGAACGACGTCGACGGCGGCGGAACCAGCGGGTACACCTGGTCCTATTACGGGATCCGCGAGAAGGCCGACAAGAGCGCGGATGCGAAGATGATCTTCATCGCGCCGAACGGCATCAGCGCCGGCTGGCAGAACACCGGAAACCGGGACCTGAACCTGGTCGACGAGTTGCTGAAGCTGGCCAAGGGGGACCTGTGCGTGGACACGACGCGGGTCTTCAGCATGGGATTCAGCTACGGCGGAGGCATGACCTATGCCATCGCCTGCGCGCGGGCCAAGGTTTTCCGCGCCGCGGCGGTCTATGCCGGGGCCGAGCTCAGCGGCTGCAGCGACGGCACGCAGCCCATCGCCTACATCGGGTTCCACGGGCTCCGCGATCAGACCTGCAAAATCGCGGGGGGCCGGACGCTCCGGGACCGGTTCGTCAAGAACAACGGCTGCCCCTCCCAGACGGCGCCCGAGCCCGCGGCGAACAGCCTGAAGCATACCTGCACCTCGTACACAGGTTGCAACAGCGCCTATCCCGTGCGCTGGTGCGCCTTCGACGGCGCGGGCCATTCCCCGGCGCCGGTGGACGGCTCCACGTCGGACTCCGGCGGCGGCGACCGGACCTGGACCAAGGATGAGGCATGGGCGTTCTTCACCCAGTTCTAGCCATAGCCGGTCCCGGCGTGCTGTCCAGGCGTTGAGGGCGGGAAAGCGGCGATTTAACTTTCCCGCATGGGCCAAGCCATCGCCGAAATATCTCCCGAACTCGCCGCCTGGATTCGGGCGCAAAAGCTGTTCTTCGTCGCCACCGCGCCGCTTTCGGGCGATGGCCATGTCAACCTCTCGCCCAAGGGACTCGACAGCTTCCGGGTCCTGGGACCCCGGGAGGTCGCCTATCTCGATCTCACGGGGAGCGGGGCGGAAACCATGGCCCACCTGCGCGAGAACGGACGCATCACCGTGATGTTCTGCGCCTTCGACGGGCCTCCCCGGATTCTGCGCCTGTTCGGCCGGGGCGAGGCCCATGCCCTGGGCTCCGAAGCCTACCGCGCCCTGCAGATGCATTTCACCGAGTGGCCCGGCGCCCGCGCCATCGTGCGCATCGAAATCGAGCAGGTCCGCACCTCCTGCGGCTGGGGGGTGCCCCTGTTCGCGCTGAAGGGCGACCGCGCGCTGTTGCCCGAGTGGTCGGAGAAGAAGGGCGACGCGGGCCTGGAAGCCTATCGGCAGGAAAAGAACCGGGTTTCGCTCGACGGCCTGCCTTCCTGGGGGTGAAATCCTCCGGTTTCGACTACTATCTACTGCCTGGAGCCCACGACGCGGAGAAATTATGTTTGACCGAATCCTTCTCATGTCCGCCATCCTATGGGGAGCCGGCTCCGTCCCGGCATCCGCGACCGACATCCCGGCCGACCATGCCGGCATCCGCTATTCCGGCCGCATGGACTTCGCCGACCCCAAGCGCCCGCGCTTCGATTGGCCGGGCACCTCCATCCAGGCCCGCTTCACCGGCTCCTCGGTGTCGGTTCGCCTCTCGGGCGGGGACAACGACTTCAACGCCTACATAGACGGGGCTTTCAAGACCCGCATCTCCCTGCAGGCGGGCAAGTCCGTCTACGAGGTCGCCACGGGGCTGTCCGCCGGCGAGCACACCCTGCTCCTGACCAAGCGCACCGAGGCATCCTACGGCATCGCCACCTTCCAGGGCCTGGTCCTCGGCGACGGCCAGGGGCTGGCGGAGCTTCCCCCGCGGCCGGCCCACCGCATCCTCTTCATCGGAGATTCCTACACCGTCGGCTACGGCGCCGACGCCACCACGACGTCGTGCTCCCCCTTGCGCCCATGGGACAACAACGACGCCGCCTACGGCCCGGTGTCCGCCAAGGCCCTGGGGGCCGAGTACAGCATCCAGGCCATTTCCGGCAAGGGCATGGTGCACAACTACGGAGACGGCGTGGCGCTGTCCCAGGAACCCATGCCCTTCTACTTCGACCGGACCCTGGCGGGCAGCGCCCAACCGGCCTGGAGCTTCCCGTCCTGGATTCCAGACGTGGTGGTGGTGGCCCTCGGGACCAACGATTTCAGCACCAGCGTCAAGCCCAGCCGCGAACAATACGTGTCCGCCTACAAGGCCTTCCTCCAGCGCCTGCGTGGGCATTTCCCTTCCGCGCCCATCGTCTGCGTCACCTTCGCCTCCGACAGCTTCCAGGGTCCTTACGTCGACGCCTTGGTCAAGGAGGTGAATGCCGCCGGGGACGCCAAGGTGCAATGGGTGGGGATGCCCAATTTTTCTGGCTCCGAGCTGGGATGCGACTGGCACCCCAATGTCGCCGCGCACAAGAAGTTCGCCGACGTCCTCGTCCCGGTCCTGCGGACCCACCTGCCGACCACCGGCCTCGGCGGGCATCCGGGGGCAAAGGACCCGGCCGGGGCGCAGGAGCTCCGGCTGTATCGGAATGGATTCCGGTTCCCCGCCGGGAACGACGCCTGGACGGAACTCCGGGGCCGCCGGCTGCCGGGGCCTTGATCTGCCGGTGGAGGATTCGAACCTCCATTGGCGGATTCAAAGTCCGCCGTCCTTCCATTGGACGAACCGGCATCGTGTCCCCGGCAGGCTAGTCTTCGGCAGAACTTGCCACTGATCCGCGGAGGGAATTGGAGACCAGGGCGGGAGTCGAACCCGCGCATGAGGGATTTGCAGTCCCTTGCCTTTCCAGCTTGGCTACCTGGTCGAATTCCAGACAATATGGTATCCGTGCGCGGACTCGAACCGCGGTATCCGGAGTGAAATTCCGGTATTCTGACCCCTGAATTACACGGACAAAAACGAAGAAGCCCGACCTTGGGGCCGGGCTTCTTCCAAAACGGAAAAATGCGCTCCAGGCCCTAGATCATGGCTTCTTCCATACATTCGTTGCGAGTACAGATGCGCGGCTTCATGGATAATAAGGTAACATGCACAATTCCTCATGTCAAGCGCTTTGCGGAGACATGAGATCGCCGTAAGGGCACGGAGGTCGAGCCCGGCGTCTGGAAATAGCCTCTCCACGGGGCTTGGCCCGCCAAGCTTTATAGTCGCCGGTTTTGATATTGTTTAGGATGGCGAGGGAACAAGAGATGAACTACGAAACGAAGACCGGAGAGGCCCATGCGCCCGTGAAGTCCTGGACCCGCGGGGTGGCCTTCGAGGCGGGGGCCCGCAGGCAGGTGCTGAACGCGGCGAGCATGCCCTTCATCCACAAGTGGGTGGCGGTGATGCCGGACGTGCACGCCGGCATCGGCGCGACCGTGGGCAGCGTCATCCCCACCAAGGGCGCGATCATTCCCGCCGCGGTGGGCGTGGACATCGGCTGCGGCATGATGGCGGTGCAGACCTCGCTCAGGGCGGAGGATCTGCCCGACAACCTGGCGCCCATCCGCAGCGCCATCGAGATGGCCGTGCCCCACGGGTTCTCGAGCGCGCATCGGGACCATTACAAGGGCGGCTGGGACCGCAACGTCCCCGCCGCGGTGACCCGCAACTGGGCGGAGCTGGACGCGGGCCACAAGGCCATCGTCAAGCGCCACCCGGTCCTGAAGAACGCCAACAGCATGAACCAGCTGGGTTCGCTGGGGGGCGGGAACCACATCATCGAGATCTGCCTGGACGAGGCCGGCCGCGTCTGGATCATGCTGCATAGCGGATCGCGCGGGATCGGGAATAAAATCGGGTCGTATTTCATCGAGCTGGCGCGCGAGGACATGCGTTCCGTCATGGCCAACCTGCCCGACCGGGACCTGGCGTATTTCGAGGAGGGGGCGGAGCATTTCCGGGAGTACGTGGCGGCGGTGGAATGGGCGCAGCGTTTCGCCGCGCTCAACCGCGAGACCATGATGGAGCACGTCATCGCCGCCCTGGGACGCTGCAAGGGCATCCCGCCCTTCGAGGCCCGGGTCCAGGCGGTGAACTGCCACCACAACTACGTCTCCCGGGAGCACCATTACGGTGCGGACATCTTCGTGACCCGCAAGGGCGCGGTGAGCGCGCGGGAGGGCCAGCTCGGGATCATCCCCGGCAGCATGGGCGCCCGGTCCTTCATCGTGCGCGGGAAGGGGAATCCGGAGAGCTTCCACAGCTGCAGCCACGGCGCGGGCCGCATGATGTCCCGCACCGAGGCCAAGCGCCGCTTCACGGTGGAGGATCATATCCGCGCCACCGAGGGGGTGGAATGCCGCAAGGACGAGCAGGTGATCGACGAGACCCCGGCCGCCTACAAGCCCATCGACGCGGTGATGGAGGCCCAGAAGGATCTCGTCGACATCGTGCACACCCTCAAGCAGGTCGTCTGCGTCAAGGGTTGATCGGGAAAGGGATGGGCGCGCCGTCGCGCCGGGGAAATATGAGCGATGAAATCGTGATGGACGGGTCCCAGGGAGAAGGCGGAGGCCAGATACTCCGCTCCTCCCTGGCCCTGTCCATGGCCACGGGCAAGCCGTTCCGCATCGACCGCATCCGGGCCAACCGCAAGAAGCCCGGCCTGATGCGCCAGCACCTGACCGCCGTGCAGGCCGCGGCCCGGATTTGCTCGGCCCACGTGGAAGGGGATGCCATCGGATCCACCCACCTGTCCTTCCGGCCCGGCCCCATGATCCCGGGCGAATACCGGTTTTCCGTCGGGACCGCCGGCAGCACCACCTTGGTCTTCCAGACCGTGCTGCCCGCCCTGCTCACCGCCGGCAAGCCCTTCGCCTTCGAACTGGAAGGCGGGACCCACAATCCGGCCTCGCCCTGCCTGGACTTCCTGGACCGGGTCTTCCTCGCCTGCCTCAAGCCCATGGGCGTGGAGGCCCGCATCACGGTCGAACGCCGCGGCTTCTATCCCGCGGGCGGGGGCAAGTGGAGGGTGGAGGTGGTCCCGCCCGCCGGGCTGGGGTCCCTGGAAATCCTCGCGCGCGGGGAGTTCCTGTCCCAGCGGGCCCGCGTAATCTGGTCGAAAGTCCCGCCCCATGTGGCCGAGCGGGAACGCGCCCACCTGAAATCCAGGCTGGGATTGCCGGACGGGCATATCCTCATCGAAGAGGCGCGGGATTCGATCGGCCCCGGCAATGTGATCCTGGTGGAGCTCGCGTACGAGAACATCTCCGAGATCGCCTCCGGCTACGGGGCCTTCGGTGTGGCCTCCGAAGCCGTCGCGGAAGAAGTGGCGCTGGCATGCCGGGAATACCAGAAGCACGGGGCTCCGGTCGGAGAACACCTGGCGGATCAGCTGCTGCTGCCGATGGTCCTGGGGGCGGGCGGGGCCTTCCGCACTTCGCCGTTGACCCTGCACAGCCGCACCAATATCGAGACCATCGGGCGTTTCGTATCCCGGCCTATCGAAGTGCGTCCGCTGGAAGGCAGGATGGTGGAAGTGCGGGTCATTTGAGGATGGCCCCGCCTCCGGCGGGTCGGAGGAGGGGCCGAGAATCCAGGTTCAGGGATTCCCCGTGCAATGGGTCTCGATCTCGCTCAGGTAGAAAGTATACTTGGGGCTATCCGGCTCCAGCATTCCCAGCGTGGCCTTGAGATTGCTGCACACGGTAGCGAGATCGGGCTGCGGCGGTGGCGTCGTCGTAGTCGTCGTGCCCGCGGCGGCCAGGATATCGCTGCAGTTCAGGAGCCCGTACTGGTTCTTGAGCTCCCCGTACTGGGGATCCTTCGCACTCTGCATTTCCGCGAAAATGGTTTTGCAGGTTTCCGCGGCGCTGGTTTGTCCCGGGGTCGGGGACGTCGATACCGGAGCCGTCGGGGAATCGGCGTCGGCGCAATAGATGGCAATCTCCTGCAGGTAAGAAGCGTACTTGGGGCTGCCCGGATCTATTTCCGCCAGCGTGGACCTGAGGTTCTTGCACACGGTAGCGGAATCGGGCGGCACGAACGGCACGGTCGGAACCACGATTTTCGTGAAGTCGCAATTCAGGCTGCCGAATCTGTTCTTGAGCTCTCCATACAATGGATCTTTCGCGGACTGCATCTGATCGTAGATGGCCTGGCACTCGGCGGCATCGCCCGAGGAAGCCGGCGTGGAGGTCGGTTCGGACGTTACTGGCTTGGGGGGTTCGGCGGCTGTCAGGGGCAGGTCTTTGGCCGGTTCGGTGTCTACGACGGCCTGGGTCGAGGCAATCGGGGCCGATGCCTGCTGATCCGTCGCCTCCGGGTCCGATGTTTCCTGGGTCAACGCACCCTGGGCAGTCCCCTGATCGATTTCGGCCGAAGGGGCAGCCGGTTGTTCGGGTTTGTCCTGGCTCAGGAAATCCTGGCAGCCCAGGAATATGGAAGCGACCAGGACCAGGCCGGCGATTCCATTGGTTAGGGGGAGTTTTTCGCGCATAAGACCTCCGGTAAAAGGTGATGCGTTAAGTTTAAATGGATGCCAGGGACTTTTTATCGCCAAAAGCAGCTATCCGAGGGATTTTTTGTCCTCACTGGATTTAGGGAAAGGCCCGTTTTTCACGATATATTCGCGATTTTGTGAGGACATTCCGACTTCAGGCAGGGATTTTTTGTCCTCACCTGGATCGATTCTTTACGTCTGGGACGGCCGCTCGGCAGCTATACTTTGGACATGCAGTCCGAAGCGGAGGAGCTCCAAGCCGGCGGGCCCAAATCGGGTGCGGCGCCCCGCATCCTGCACTATCTCGACTACCGGGATTTCATCCGCGATCATTGCGCCTGGCGCAAGGCGCGCGATCCGGGCTTCTCCCAGCGCATTTTCGCCAGCGAGGCGGGCCTGCCCCCGACCTGCTCCAGCCTGCTTCCCAGCGTGGTGAACGGCCGCCGCAACCTGAGCCTGAACCTGCGCATAAAATTCGGGAAGGCCCTGGGGCTCTCCGAAAGGGATTTCCGTTATTTCGATCTGCTGGTGCAGTTCAACCAGGCCAAGGGAATGATCGAGAAGAACCATTTCTTCGCCCAGCTCGCGAAGTTCAGGAGCTCGCGCGCCCGCATCGTGGGCGAGGGGCAATACCGCTACTATTCCAAGTGGCACCATTCGGCCGTATGGACCTATTTCACCTACGACCATAAGCAGCGCCACCCGGGCATCATCGGCGCGCGTCTCTTTCCCGCCGCCACCCCTGCCCAGGTCGAGGAAAGCATCCGCCTCCTGCTCTCCCTGGGCCTCATCAAGAAGACGGCTTCCGGGTACGCCGTCACCGACAAGCATCTTTCCACCGAAAAGGATTTGAAGGCCATGGCCACGCGGCAGCATCTGCATGATCTCTCGGCATTGGCCATGGGCGCGCTCGATACCGTGCCGCCCGATCGCCGCCAGTTCAACTCGCTCATGTTCTCGGTGTCCGAGGCGGGGTTCCGGGCGGTCAAGGAACGCATCAGCTCGTTCCAGGAGGAGCTGCGCGAAATCGTCGACCAGGACTCGGGCGAGGATCGCATCTACACCTTGAACGTGCAGCTCTTCCCCAACACCCAGAGCGGGGCAGGCGCCGGCGCGGTCCCGCCGGCGGCGAAGAAAACCGGCCGTCCGTCCCAGGGCGGCGCCGTATGAGCCGCGCCTCCTCCGACGCTTCCCGCCTTCGCGCGCCGACGTGGAGCGCAACCTTGCTGGCCGCGTCCCTGCTGGCCTGGCCCGCCCTGCACCTGGGCTGCAATGGCGGCAGCACCGGGGTGGAAAACCCCGGCGTGGCCGAACTGCCCGTCGAGTTCCGCGATGCAGGCGGAAATCCGGTCCTGGTGCGGGGCGGACTCGAGATCTACCTCCAGGATCACAATCCCGCCCTCGACACGGCGCC
>CBILQL010000127.1:0-9908 GCA_966238865.1 uncultured bacterium | reverse complement strand
CCTGGACCCATTCCACTACGCCCCCATAAAGGAGATTTAAATGGCCTTCATTACGATCACCGGCAATGCTCGCGAATTCAACACGCTGATTGCGTGCCTCGTGAGTTCCGAGGGAACCCCCGGCCAACTGCGTGCGAAGGACCGCTTACTCGACGATATTTTCAAGGTCTGGCCGGAGCTCGACCAGGAGAACCAATCCGTAGAGCGCATCGAGGAGCGGTCGGAAAAGGCCCTACAGGTCCGCGAGCTCCAGATCGACACCCAGGTCCAGGGCGCCATGGCCGAGACCTTCCTGGCGGCCATACGGGCTCCTGGCGTCAAAGGCAGTCGCTTCCGGCTGTTCCGCCAGGCGGCCCGCCTCATCCAGGTCAGCGGCTGGTGGGAACGGAACACCACGCAGAAGCTGCAGCCCTTCCAGTACGGCGACAGCCCGGAGAACTATTCGGACGTGGCCCCGGCGGCCGAGCAGGGCGTCAAGGCATGAACGCTTCGATTCGGCATGGCTTCGGGTCGCCTCGTCCTCGTGGCCACGTGACCCGCACCTGCAGCCATCCGGGGTGCACCGCGCGCTTTCAAGGGGACATCCTGGCCGAGTACTGCGCGGAGCATCGATCCCGACAGGCGCGCGCACTGCGGGATGCCGTCTTCCCTGTGCAGCTCCCCACGGCCGACAACATGCACTTCCTGTCCGACCGGGGTCATCTCTACGAGCAGACGGCTCTGTGCCGGCTGCCTGGCTGCGGCGCGGCCTATCGGTTTGTGGTCTATCCGGACCAGACGATCTATCCCGGCTACTGCGAGTCCCATCGGAGCGAGTTTCGCCGCCAGCAGTTCACCAGGATGATGGAGGTGGGAGGGGTCCTTCCGCGGCCGGCCCGTATCCCGGAATGGCCAGACGAAGAGGCGAAAGGGGAGGCTCGCCGGGTTGCGAAATTCGCCAGATTTCGAAGCATCGATTGGAGCTTTTGACCCCCTAAAAACGCTCAAAAACGCGGTTTTAGGTTCGGTTAAAAATTGCCATTTTACGCGTCCGAGCCTGCCATTTTACGCGTCCGGTTATAGCGGGTCAGCAGATCGCCGTCGGCGTCGTAGCTGCCCACTTCGAGGTAATAGTCCTTCCCGGGCGCCAGGGGCTCCGGCTGGGCGGGATCGAAGGCCACGGTGAGCGGTTGGCCCGCTTGCACGGGTAGGGAGTTGTTGCCGAAAGCCGGTTCCGTCGTGCAATACACGGTGACGATGTACTGCGCCGTGCCCGGCGCGGGCTGGGGATCGCGCCAGGCGACCGTGACCAGGCCGGCGTCGCAATCCGCCGAGGTCAGCACCAGGGGCGCGTATTGCGCCACGCTCCAGGGGCCGGTGGTGCCCGCCCCGCGCGCGCGCACCTGCACCTGGTAGGCGGCATCGGGATCGAGGGCGGCGAGGAAGGCGACGCCGGGGGCGGTAGGATCCTGGCTTTCCACCAGCTGGCCGCCTTTCAGGAGCTGGGCCGTGTAGCCGGACACGCCCTCCGCGGTCAGGGCGGTCCATTGGGCCGACAGCGTCGTGCCCTGCACCTGGTACCGGAGGTCCTCCGGGGGGAAGGCGAGCAGGGCCACGGCGGCGCTCCGGGCGAGCAGGTTGCCTTCGTCGTCGTAGGCGCCCGCCTCCAGGTAATAGCTGTCCGCCGGGTTCAGGGGATCGGGCTGGCCCGGGTTGAACTGCACCGTCATGGGCTGGCCCACGGCCACCGGCTGCGAGTTGTTGCCGAAGTACGGGACGGATCGGCAATAGGCGGTGACGATGTACTGGGTCGTGCCCGTCGCGGGCTGGGGATCGCTCCAGGTCACCGTGACCTGGTCGGACGCGTAGGCGGCGGAACCGATGGCGAGCATGTCGTCCCTTTCCTCTCTGGGGTGGCGCGGGGCCCGCCATGGGGGCCCCGGTCAGGCTAGGTACCGGGTTCGGAGTCGGGGGCGGCCGGAGGGCCTACTTGGGAGCCGCGTCGCTCTTGGCCGGCTTGGCCGGCTTGGCGGCCTTGTCGTGCCCGCCGGCCTTGCCCGCTTTGCCCTGCTTGCCTGCCTTGCCCGGCTTCGCGGACTTGGTCGCGGCAGCCTGCCTGGCCTTGTACACGGACGCGATGCGACCCAGGGTGGCGGCATCCTTCTCCCAGCCGGGGGCCGGCTTGCGCGCGCTCAGGAGGGCGGCATGGACGCGCCGGTTGTTCTCGCGGTTCTGCGTCTCGTGATCGCCCACCACGAGCCCTCCGGCGATGAAAGTGGCGCGCGTCCCCGAGGCGTCCACGCGCAGGTTGTGGACGATCGTGCCGGCCTTCCTGCCGGCGGACACCGTGTCGACGCGGGTCACCTTGGCCCTCCCGCCGGCGGCTTTGGGGGATCCGGAGTGGACCGGGTCCCCCACGCGCACCTCGCGGGCGGGCTTGAACGCGCCCCCCACCAGCACGGGATGGTCGCCGGTGAGCAGCGCCTCGCCGCCGGCCTCGTCCGCTATGCGGAACATGGATTTGTGCTCGCGCCCGATGAAGGTGTGCAGCACCTTCGCCTTGGCGCCGCCGGGGCCGGACTGCACCATGTCCCCGACCACGATCTGCTCGATGGGCTTGGACCTCCCCCCGGGCAGTGCGACGGGGGTGCCCGCGGCCACGCAGCCCCAGGCCAGGTATGTGGAATCGACCGTGGTCCCGGTGAACGCGCTCTTGTCGGCCGGCACGCTCGAGAACTTCGCGATCACGACCTGGCCGGTGTTGTCGGTGATGTTCAGCTGGCCGAACAGCTTGGTGATGCCCTGGGTATAGCAGCTGCCCTGGCCGGGCGTGGGCGGATTGAGGGCGCCGAACTGGGCCCACTGGGACCCGTCGTAGGGATTGATGGGGTTGAGCAGGGTCCAGGTGGCCATGTAGGCGCCCGCCGGCGCGTTCAGCCCGGCGCTGGGCGAGGTGGCGTTGATCTGCGCGCAGCCGCCCCCGGAGGGCAGCACCTGCAGGTACATCTGGGGCGGGGCCACCGAGGCGATGGGCCGCGCGAGCTTGACGAAACCCTGGAACGGGAAGCGCATCTGGGGATTGGCGGAGGCGGCCTGGGTGCTGTCCCAGTAGTCGCAATTGGCCGGGGTGCCGCCGTTCTGGGTGCGGCCCAGGCACACGACGATGGGATGCCCCACGGTCGTCACCGTATGCGTGGGGATGCTCACCGTGGGCACCGAGGGCGGCGGCACCACCAGGAAGACAGTCTGTGCGTAGGTGACGTCCGAGGTGCGCACGGCGCAGTCCGCGCCGGGGGCGCAGGCCACCGGGGAGACGAGCATGGTGAGGATGGCCGCGGGTTTCTGGGCGGAGGCGGCCTGGCCGGAGGCGGACACCACCAGGTCCACCCCCGTGGTGCTGGAGTGCAGGGTGGCGGAATCGATCTGCTGGTAGGTGTTCATGTCGATGAAGCTGATGCCGGCCAGCGTGTAGGAGCTGCCGCCGTAGACGGAGACCAGGCCGTCGGCGGTGAGCGCGCCCGAGGCCAGGTCCTCGCCCAGGGCGGTGAAATCGATGATGTCCTGGATCTGGTTCGGCGTGGCGCCCTGTTTGATCGAGGGCGGCACCGCCTTGGGGCTGGACGCTTTCAATTGCGACATGGTCTTCGGCAGGTCGGTGGAGAGGTTGATGCCCGGCAGCTGGGATTGCAGGAAGACCATCTGGGTCGAGTCCTGGGGATTCAGCGTCAGGGGGACGTCGGCGGTCATGGACTTGATCACGGACGCGACCGCGCTCTGCTGCTGGGGCGTGTATTGGGCTTCCGTCCGACCGCTCCAGACCGCGCCCGCAAACGCCAGGATCGCCAGCGACTTCCTGTTCTGCATGTTCCGACCTTTCTGTTGTGAGCGACCTTCGTGATCGGCTCTTCTTCGCCCCCGTATTATTCCACCCTCCGGATGGACCCTTGCAAGACGATTGAAGCGGCCATGGCCCGCGCGCAAGGTGCCACGCCCTGGAGCCCAACTGCTATCGGCTCCCGTATGCGCACACTTTGTGCGCGATAGGCGCGGTTCAGGCCATTCCCCAGGGGGGCGCGAGTCCCGGAACCGGGATCGAGCGGGGACGTTTTCCGACGGAACCGCCGAGGGCGGCGGACGAAGCGCCGGGCACGCCCAAGCGGCATGCCCGGCGGAGGGAATCAGCGGCTCAACGGCTCAGCAGATCACGGAGCCGCAATAGATGTGGAGCGCCTGGTTCGCCCCGTTCGAATTGGTGTAGCTGTAGCCGTAGTTGAAGAGGAACCAGCTGTAGTCGTGCACAGATCCAGAGTGCTCTTCCTTACCGGCCTCCGCAGTCATCGAACGAGGGATTTCCGCGCTTCGACGACTTGCTTGAGGGTGGCCAGCGTCCTCTCCGCATACCCCCGCTTCCACATCCCCGCCGCCTCGAACTCTTCCATGCCGGCGCCCTGACGGGCCGCGCGCACGGCCCGGGCCGCCGTCACCTTGAACAGGCGGATGGCCGCTGACAAGGCTGAAGGGTCGTCGGCCGGGAGCCGCAGGATGCCGCGCAGGGAGCTGGCGTCCAGGGCGAAAGCGTCCGTCTCGACGCCTGGGCGGCCCTTTCCCAGGGCCCGCCAGGCCTCGGAAACGGCGCGGCCGTCCGGGGTCGGGACGCTGGCGCCGCCCCTGGTCTCCACCAGGGGGCCGGAGTCCCCGTCGAGGGTCAAGGTGACGAGGTGGACAGAGACCTTGCCGCTGCCGGCCCTGCCGGCGGCTCGGATGCCCTTCGGGCGTGATGGGTTGGAGGTGCCCATGCTTCCTCGACGTCTCTTCCCGGTAAAGTAATAATTCGACCTGACCGGGATACCGGCAGAATCGCGAGGGCGCCCATAGGGACCGCCCGGGATATCACGGGCAGCGCCGGCATCGCCGGCGGGTCCCGCAGGTATCAGAGCGCGTGGATCTGCCGCAGGTAACGCCCGATCTCATCCGCGACCTCGGCCCGCAGGGTGGATCGGGAGCGGAACAGCGACTTCAGCTCCGGGAAGGGGACATAGCTCGGATGCACCAGGGTGCGGACGAGCGCGATGGGGATGGAGACCTGGCTCTTGAGCAGCGCGATGGGAACGCGGCGGTTCACGGGGCCGGAATGCAGCTCCGGCCGGGTGGCGATGCGGGCGTGGACGGCCGGGGACTTGCTGTTCTCGACCACGGATTCGATGAGGCCCGGCGCGTTCTGGGCGGCGGGCGTATCGAGCAGGCGGAGCAGGATGCCGTCCCGGTGGATGTTGCAGAGCACGGTGTGGCGGATGTCCGGCGCCAGCCGGTCCGGGTTCTGGCTGCGGAAGGGGCGCGTGAGGCCGTCCCGGGCGATCCAGCAGGTATAAAGGTTCTCGCCGAAGTTGCCCAGGGCGATGTCGCCGTCCGACTCCATGCGGCCTTCCGCGATCAGCGGGGCGACGGCCGGCATCGCGCCGCGCACGTCCACCCGGAAATGCCCGCCGTCGTAGGCCTCCAGGGCCGCGCGGATCCAGTCCAGGGGCGCGCCGGCGGTTCCCCGGGCCTCCTGCACCCAGCGGCAGAAGGTGGAGAGGGCGATGAGGTCCTGGGTGGGGACCAGCCGCGACCGCTGCAGGTCGAGGACCGCGAGGAGCGGCGCGAGCTCGGCGCGCCTGCCCAGGCTTTCCCGCAAGTGGTTGAAGAAGTACGGGCCGAGGCCGTCCTCGAGGCCCATGGGCGCGTCCCGCGGCGGCTCGTAGCGGCCCAGCCGCTGCGCCATCTCCCGGGTGCGCTGGATGCGATCCTCGAGCAGCTTGAGATGGGGCGTGAGGCGCGCGATGGCGTTCGGATCCTCCGGGGCCAGCTCGCCCTCCAGCCACGCCTTGCGCTCGCACATGGAGGCGGTCTCGCAGCGGAGCAGGTAGATGAGCAGCCCCAGGTCCGCGGAGGCCGCGGGGCGATGCGCCTGGATCTCCTTGAAGGTGGCCGCGGCGCGGACGCAGAAGCCTTCCAGGTCGGCGAAGGCCCGGAGGTTCAGGGCGTGGATGATTTCCCGGGCCAGCGTCGACTCCGCGGCGTTGAGGCGCTGCTTGCGGTCCACGCGCAGCAGCAGGCGGCGGACGTGGCGGAACTGCAGGGCGTAATGGGCGGTCTGCCAATCCGAAGGCTGCACCTCCAGCAGGATGAAGAGGAAGCGCTCCATCCACACGCGCGGGAGGCGGGCCTGCATCACCTGTAGAAGCGTCTCGTCGAGGGAATGGGTGCCGGAGATCTTCTTGAGCAGCTCGGCGAGCTTGCGGACGCTGTCGGGGTACTCGGCATGGGTTTCGACCAGGGAGACCAGGGCGCAGAGGGGAAAGGGCAGGGCCGACTTGAGGAACGGATCCCGGTCCGCGGCCGGGATGACCCAGCTCGATCCCGTCGGCGAAGCCACCGGGTTCGCCGCCGTCGATTCCGCGGAGGGGGACAGGGTCTTGGAGCCCGGGTCGGCGGCGCTTTCCGGAAGCGGCGGGACCGGCGCCTGGCCGTTGGTTTGGCGGGACCGGAGATAGGCGAGCAGAACATCTTCCATGGGGCAATCCTGCGGGGATTTTACCATTCCAAAAAACCCGCATGCAAACCCTAACGACTTGGCGGAGGCCGATTTACAGCGGAAAAACCGAATTTGGCATGTTGAAAAGTGGGGATTTCTGTGGATAAAGGAGTGGTAAAGTCCTTTATTTTGAAGGAATCAATTCCGGAGTGTTGAAAACTCTGTGAATAGCCACCACGCCCAGATTTTGAGATGTGGATAGGTGGCCCCCGAAGGGCCCCTTATCGGCGGAAAACCGGGGTGGTGTTCCGGGCGTCGGGCCGCCCTTGCAACAGCCTGCCGTCCGCGGAACGCGGCTGAGCGACCGCGGTTCGGGCCGGCCTTGGGCCTGCACCTGGAGCGCGGGTCGTGCGGATCGGCAGGGCGCCCGCCTCCACGACCCGGATCCGGACCGTATCCGGAATCGTGAGCCGGAAATCGCTGGAGTCCGTGAAGGCGAGCCGGTGGATTCCCGGCGGCAGATTCTTCAGCATGACGACGGGCCCGCTGAACCCGACGGCAGTCAGGCATCCGGACGGATATCGTGGTATCTTTGAGGTTAACCCTGGGAAGTATATCCGTGCACATGGCCTGGTCGTGGACGCGGGCGGCCGGATCGTAATAGGCGCTGACGGGGTTGGCGCAGCCGTTCTGGAAGTCGCCGGCCGCGTAGCGGAGGTTCTGCCAATACAGCCGGGGAACGATGCTGTCCTGCTGCTCCATGAGCTTCTCGTAGCCGGCGCCGATGGCGTTGTACAGCAACCGGCCGCGCCCGATCTCCCGCGCCCATTGGGCTTGAGGAGAAAATAATTCCAACCGGTATCGCCGGGCCGCCTGCGGCGCAGCGTGGCTCCGTCGAACCAGTAGGTGCCGTAGCCCAGGCTGCCGACCGCCTCGAGAAGTCCCTGGCCATTGGAGCCGTGTACATCGGGGTCGTCGCCGATTTCTATCAGCCATCGGGGAGAATGCTTTTCGAGGACCTGGCGGGCTCCGCGGACGCAACTCCATTCGTGCCCCTCCACATCGCATTTGATGAACGCAATCCTGCCGATGTTCGCCCCGAGATCCACGGCCACGTCGCCGGCGCGCACGAGGTGGCGCACGACGGCCATGTCGCGCTCCGCCTCTTCGCGGAACTCCTTGAGGGCGAGATAGTAATACCGCTTCCTGACCTTCTCCAGAATCGCTTCGGGAAGGAGTTTCGCGGCCAAGGCCTTCACTGGATCTGCGATTTCCAACATTGGACCCTTCCGAGGGGGGGAGACTGCTCCGACGCGGGGACCGGATGCGGTTCCTAAGAATCAAAATCGGGCGCGGACGGGAGGGCAAGGTCATCATGTGATCGTTGTATGTCTGATTGCAGAATATCCGGTGGAAAACCCGGCCGCACGGCCGGAGCGTGGCCATCCGGAAATCGTAAAGCGGTCCCCGAAGGGTAAAAGTTTCCTGTCGCGACTGTTCGACACGACACCATCCTTCTAAAATCTCCTTGTCCCTTCGTAAAGGATTGCCATGCCGAATTTCCGATCGCTCCCGTCCTTCGTGGCATTGACCGCCCTCCTCTTCCAGGCTTGCGACCTCGCCGATTCGACGGGTCCATTGCCGATGACTGGCGATACGCCGAAGACGGTGTCGGATAGCGCAACGCAAGCCGGCAAAATCCTTCCGCCTCCGCGCACCGATACGACGCGCTCCGACACGGTCATCCTTTCCGTTCCGAAGGACACGGCGGGGGCTGTGCCCGCGGACACGGCAACGCGGGTGCCGACGGATACCTTGAAGCCGGTCCCGGTGGACACGCTGAAGCCGGTCCCGGTGGACACGCTGAAGCCTGCGCCGGTGGACACGCTGAAGCCTGTGCCGGTGGACACGCTGAAGCCGGTCCCGGTCGATACGCTGAAGCCTGTGCCGGTGGACACCCTCAAGCCTGCGATTCCCCCATTGGGTCCGGTATCCCTGCAAAGCGATCTCGAGGATCAGACCGCTTCCTGTTGGAGCAACCGGGATGCGAACGGATATTCCCGGACCCGCTGCGGATCCTGGGGCCAGATTGGCAGTTGGGGCGCCCGGCTGGCCGAGGGCCGGGCCCATTCGGGTTCCAAGGCCCTGTCCGTGACCTTTGCGGCGAACGAGGAGGTGGCAGGGGCATCCCTGCCCGTCTCCGCCGACAAGGTGAATGTCCGGGCCTACTATATGTTCGACGCCGGCTTCGACTTCGGCCAGGGCGTGAAGGTGGGCCGCATCTCCTCCTTCAACGAGGCGATGCAGATGAACGACATCGACATCATCCTCACCGTGCGGAGCTCCGGTTCGGCGAACCAATGCGGCCTCACCGATATGGCGGACCTCAGTCTCCTCTTCAACGGCAGGCCGGTGGGCTACGATTGGGGAAACATCAGCGGCGCCGTCCGCTTCGTCCGCGACCGCTGGTATGCGGTGGAATATGAGGTGAAGCTGAATCGCCCGGGCGCCCGCGACGGCTCGGTCAAGCTCTGGGTAGACGGCCGGCTCGTGGCCTCCAAGGAGGGGATCAACATCCGCGGCACGGGTGGGGAGGGCGTGAAGCTCAACCGCCTGCGGATGGGCGGCTGGTACTCCAACGGCGCCAACGGCAACTCGTGCCGGAACCCCAGCCAACCCTCGACCCTGTTCATCGACGACGTGGCCGTGGGATCGGAGTACATCGGCACCTGAGACCCCGGCGGCCCCGGCGTCAGGCCAGGTCGAACACCAGCGCTTCGAATTCGGAGCCGGGGCGCAGGTCCAGGCGCTCTCCGCCCGTGATGGCGGCCCCGTCCCCGGCCGACAGCTCCGTCCGGGCCGACCCCCCTCCGCCCGCGGCGGCGATTGCCAGCGTCGCCGATCCGCGCGCCGCCTGCACCCACACGCCGCGGCCCTGCCCGATGTCCAGGGACACCTCCCGGCCGGCGTCCAGGACCGTCGCGTACACCCGCGCGTCGCGGTGCAGGGACAGTGACCCGTCGGCCTCGTCCGGCGAGGCGATGAGACGCAGCGCGTTGCGGCGATCCGCCAGGGGGAAATGGCGATCCTCGTAGCGGGGCGGGACGCCTTTCGCATCGGGGATGATCCAGACCTGCAGGAAGTGCACGGGCTCCTTGTCGGAGGCGTTGTACTCGCTGTGGCGGATGCCGGTGCCGGCGCTCATGCGCTGGGCATCCCCGGGCTTGAGCACCCCCACCGTCCCCAGGGAATCCTTGTGCTCCAGGGCGCCGGACAGCACCCAGGTGAGGATTTCCATGTCGCGGTGGCCGTGGGTGCCGAAACCCTGCCCGGGCTTCACCCGGTCCTCGTTCACGACCCGCAGGCTGCGGAAGCCCATGTGGGCGGGATCCATGTACTCGCCGAAGGAGAAGGT
>CBILQL010000126.1:0-9937 GCA_966238865.1 uncultured bacterium | reverse complement strand
TCCCGCTAGACCGGAGATGCCCGCCAGCAGGGCCAGGGCGGCGGCCTGCACGGCCGGCGAGGGGACGAGGAATACCACAATCAAAGCCCCCAGGCCCGAAACGGCGAGCGCCGGGCGGCCTTCCGGCAGTCCCGGCCGCTCCATCGCCCGGGGTCGGCGCGGGGACCAATCCTGGGATGCGGGCGCCTCGCCATCCAATGCGCGCCCGATTTCGCGCGCCGAAAAGCCCGCCACCAGGGCCACCGCGACCCCGGAGACCAGGGACCATGCCAGCATGGGCCCGGCCTGCACGAGGAAACCAGCATGCCGGATCAAGGTCCATTTCACCAGCAGCAGCTGGGCGACGTTGAAGCCTGTCGCCAGCAGGATCCCGGCCCCGGCCAGCCCCATGAGGTTGCGAGAAATCGCCCAACGGATGGGTCCCCCCAGGAGCAGGAAGGACGCCAGGCCGGATCCGGATCCGATGAGGAAGGTGGACAGGGGCTGCCCTCCGAACAGGAGGGTCATCCCGTTGCGGGAAAGCAGCAGGACCAGCGCGGGCCAGACGCCGAACCGGAGGAGGAAGGGAAGGATGACCGCATAGGAGAGGCCAAGGCGGAGCCAGGGAAAGAGAGGGATGCGGGGCAGCAGGTTCTCCATGGCTTGCAGGCCGGCGGCCGCCACCAGGCACAGGGCGAAGACCTCCGCCGTCAGCGCGACGCCCGATCCGTCTCGCGCCGGAGGCGCGGCCTCGGACGCCGCCTCACGCACGGCCTCGCCAGCGGTTTCCTCGCCCGAGGTTTCAGTAGGACACCGCATCCGGCGCCTCCTCCCGCCCGTCCGGAGCCTCGCCCTCCACCACCAGGAGCAGCCGGGCGGGCGCGCAGGAGATTTCGCCGCGCAGGCGGTGGACGGTCCCGGTCTGGATGCACCGGCGATTGGGGCAGGGGGAGGATGTCACCCGGGCCCCGCCATCCCCGATTTCCAGCCGGACTTTCCCGATGCGGCTCGGGACATCCAGCGTGCGTCTCGCGGCCCCGAGATCGTACCAGCCGTATTCCCTGTCGTCGAGGTACACCACGGCCCGGGCTCCGGGCGCTCCTCGAAGCGCGAGGCAGGCCAAGGCCGAGGCCGCCGCCACCACCAGCGCGACGAGCGCGTCGCAGGGGCGGAACCAGGCACCATTTGTGGAGGCTTTCACGTCCCACCCGCCCCGTCGCCGTTCCTGGGCGCCGCCGCGCTCCCGCAACGGGGGACGCCCTGCAAGGCCAGGACCCCGGCCAGTTCCTCCATGGGCTCGGCGCAGATCCCGCCGTCCCGCTCCAGGAACCAGACGGCCTTGGCACCGAAGCGGCGCGCAAGGGCCCCGCCGGCTCCGGGCCCGAGGATGAAGAGGGGCTTGGTCAACGCATCGGTCAGGAGGCCCGAGCCTCCCGCCACGGTCACGGCGCAGGCGCTTCGCGCCGGCCTCCCGGTGCGCGGATCGAACAGGTGATGGAAGCGCTCCCCGTCCTGCAGGAAAAAACGCTCGTAATCCCCGGAGGTGGAGACCGCCACAGGCTCCTCGGAGGTAAGCACGCCGCAAACGGAGTCGGCGATGCGCGGGTGGCGGATTCCGACGCGCCAGGGCCGCCCGGGCTTGCGTCCACCCGTCCGGATCTCGCCGCCGGCCTGGATGAGGTGGACGGGGCAGCCCAGGGAATCGAGGAGCGCATGCAGCCTGTCCACCACGTAACCCTTGGCGATGCCCCCCAGATCGAGGGGGGTGCGGCCGCGGTTGATGACGGCCTTGTCCCCGCCGATCAGGGCCAGGGGCGGCGGCGGAGCGGGCGATTCGGGGGCCGCGCCGAAGACCGGGTTCCGGCGCATAACGGAATCGATCGCCAGGGAGTCCGGCACCCGGGGCGTCCTACCGGTGCCGATGCCCCAGAGTGCCTTGAGGTCGTGCAGGGTGATGTCGAAGGCCCCGCCGCTGGCCGTGCCCATCTCCAGGGCCCGGGCGAGGACGAGGCGCATCTCGGGATCGATCCGGACGGTGTCGCCGGCCGCGCCCTGGACGGCCGAGAGCGCCGAGCCGGCCATGAAGTCGCTGAAAAGGGCCTCGAGGCGGGCCGTCTCCCGCTCGGCGAGGGCGAAGAGGCTGTCCGCGGGCAGCGTCCCCTTTCCGAACAGGGTAACCGACATGTTGCAATCCATGGCGGACCACCGGCGGGTGGACGGCGCCTCCCGGCACTGGACGAGCCAGAGGGCCAGGATGGGGGCGGCCAGCCTCCAGGCCGCGGCGCTCACCGGGCGGGCGCTCCGCGCGTGTAGGCTCGGAGGGATGACGGATTCCCGGCGGGCAGGGACCTGCCGGCGGCGTCCACCGCGGCCCCGGTTCCTTCGTCCCGGGCGGCGGCGGGGAGGGCTGTCAAGGCGGTGGGGGCGAGGGTCGTGAAGCTGCCCGTGGAGTTGTAGGGCCGCTCATGGTCCTTGGTATCGATGGCCTCGATGCGGAAGTTGTAGGTCGTGGCGGGCTTGAGGCCGGTCACGTTGAAGGATCCCTGGTTCCCGGAGGCCTGCTTGGTGACGCAGTTGTTGCGCGGCGCGGCGGGCGCCGGATCGTAGCATAAGGTCCGTGTGCCGTAGTTGTATCTGTCCTTGGTGTATTCCACCACGGCCGTGGTGGAGGTCACGTTGCGGACGCCCACGGTGAGGCTGGCAGAGGAGACGGCGTCGAGGGCCGCCTCGGCGTTCAGGCCCTGGGACAGGAGCAGGGCGCCCGCCAGGGCGCCGGCGGCGAGGAATTGTCGGGTTCGCATGGGGACTCCTTGTGGTTCAGGGGGATGCGCGGGGCGATTCACCATTGGCGCCCCGCCTGGAAGACGAAATACCCGGCCATCAGCACCATCATCACGCCCATGGCCTTCTTGACATGGACCATCCAAGCCCCCGATCGCGGCAGGCGGGAGAGGGTGGAGGAGAAGGTCCCCAGCACCAGGAGCACGGTGCCCATGCCGAGCGCGAAGGCGAAGAGGTACAGGGGTCCGGCCACCAGGCTGCGGGTGGCTCCCACCCAGGTCAGGATGGCCGCCAGGGGCGGGGCGGTGCAGGGCGAGGCGATGAGGCCGAAGGTCAGGCCGTACAGGAAATTGGCGACCAGGCCGTTGCCCTGGAACCGGACGTTGGCGAATCCGAAGGCGCCGAAGCGGAGGGTGTAGACCTCGAGCATGTTGAGCGCCATCCCCACGATGAGCACGCCCATCGCCAGCAGGATCCACGGATTGGCGCTCAGGGATCCGAACAGTGAGCCGGTGAAGGCGGCGAGCAGGCCCAGGGCGGCGTAGGTCGCGGAGATCCCCATGACGTAGGACAGGGTGAGCAGGAAGGCGGAAAGCCTGGATTCGCTCTGGCGGGAACCCAGTATCCCGATGGTTACGGGGATGAGAGGATAGATGCAGGGCGTGAGGCTCGAGGCCAGCCCGGCGGCGAAGCAGAGCGCGAAGACGCCGGCCGATCCGCTCGAAAGGGCGGACGCCATGCGCTGGGAGTCGATCCAATCCATTACGAAACTCCTTTCCGGGGTCAGGGTCCCAGGGCTTTCGCGGCGGCTTCCGCCAGGCGGGCTTCCTGCCCGGCGCCGTATCCGGGCAGGGAGGCCGTGAGGCCACCGGCGCGGTCGAACACGTACAGCGAGGGGATGCCCGTGAAGCCGAATGCGCCGGCCAGGGAATTCTCCTTGTCGTGGAGGACCAGGTAGTTGATGCCCAGCTTCTTCGCTGCCTTGCGGATCTTCTCCGCCGAGCCCTTGTCCACGCTGACGCCCAGCACGGTGAGGCCGCGGTCGCGGTATTTCTCCTGCAGCTCGGCCAGCCTGGGCACGGTCTCCTTGCAGGCGGAGCACCAGGTGGCCCAGAAGTCGACCACCACCACCTTGCCGGCGAATTCCCGCTCCGACCGGGCCTTGCCTTCCAGGTCCGGCAGCGAGAAGGCGGGGAGCTTCCCCGGGTCCCCAGCGAAGGCCCCCCATGCCGCCATCAGGACGATGGCGGCGGTCCCGCGCATGGTCGCGACCCAGCGGCGGGGCGTGGATCCCCGCGATCCTCCCGATCCCCTCGTTCCCACGGTTCCCGTATACTTCTGCATCTCCATCAGCAGCCTCCTTGTTCTCAGAAACCGAACAGCAGCCCCACCATGAACACGCCCTGCAGGTACTGCTCGTCCGGTCCGTATTGCTGGTACCGGGTCCTGCGCGGCTCTCCCGGCGGGAAGTTCTCCGGATCGCCGCGCGTATCGCGAAGCATGTGATCGTATTTGACGTCCCAGCGATCCGGCAGGAAGGCGGATTCCTCCCAAGCCTCGGGAAATGCGCCCGAGAGCTTGGCGCCCACCAGGAAGGAGGAGAACGGGTACCAGCGCACGTCCGCGGTGCGGTACGCCTCGTCCCCGGCATAGACCTCCTTCGCGAAGGCGGCTCCGGTCTGGTTGTAGTACCTGCCCCGGATCCGGAGGTAGAGGCCGTCCCGGAGGTACTGGCTGAGCTTCACGTCCAAGGTGCTGGAATTGAGCCCCCAGGAATCCAGGTAGCGCCTGCCGTCCAGGTTGATGGAGCCGAGCCTTTCCCCCAGCAGGAAGCCCTGGACCAGCTGGAGGGACAGCGCCCCCGCGCGCTTCCTGCCGGGCACCGCTTCGGTGAGCAGGGTGCCCGTGGCGTCCACGGGAGGATTGTAGGGATGCCCGAGGAACCCCCGGCTGTCCACGTAGGTGGCTGTCACCCCGGCGAGCGTCAGGGAGGTGAGGGTTTGGGCCAGGGTCGCGGATCCGGCGCGGATGCGCTTTTCGCCCCCCTGGCCGGCGAAGGCTCCCCGGGGACGGAAGGAATCGTAGTATTCGGAATAGCCCAGGCCCACGGTGGTGTTCCGCTCGTTGAAGTCCATCGCCAGGGAGGCCGCCGGGGACCGGGAGACGTAGTCGTCCTCCCGGCTGTAATAGAAGGACCCGGAGGCGATGAGGCCGTTCCCGTCCGCGTAGGTGAGCACGGGGTTCTCGGAATGCCGGACTTCGATTTTCGAGGCCCCGGAGATCCCGTCGAGATCCCGGCCGCCGAAGGGCCCCACCCGATCCGAACCGATCCGGCGCGACGCTCCGGACACGACGTCCACCTCCTGCTCCCAGGAAAGGCTCCAGTTGCGGCTGAGCAGCTTCCGGAGGACGAAGGCGGGGGTGACGTTCCAGACGCCATTGCGGTCCCAGAAGACCTCGTTCTTGATCTCCAGGGAGTTGCCGGCCGATTCCGCCCGCCCCGGCGGGGCGCAGAGGAGCAGGGCCAGGCAGCCGGCGGCGAGGCGATTCAGCATCCGCAACCGCCTCCGGATCCGGAGCTTCCCCCTACCGAGCCCTCGCGCCTGGGGAAGTCGTGGCTTTCCAGGGCGCTTTCCATCGCATCGTCCTGCCGCTGCATGATCCGGTCGCTCAGGAATTCCCGGTCCCGCTGGGGGACGATGGCGCAACCCCCGAGGAGGCATCCTGCGAGGAGGGCGGCCGCGGCGGGCCGGACCGGCAGGGATTTCGGAAGGAGGCTGCGGAACATGGCTGGTTCTCCTAGGGATCGGTTTCGCCGCAGGTGGGATCCTTCCCGTCCAGGGACGGGCAATTGCTGAAGCCCCGGAACGGATCCTCCCACCGGTATCGCGCCTCCTGCCAGGTGTGGCAGGCGATCGAGGAGCACGAGAGATCCGCCGGCCGGTACGCGCTGGAGGCCAATTCCGGGCGGGTGACGTCGTTGGGCGGAAAGGCCACTTCCACCCGGCCGTTCTGGTGGGCGTGCGCCGTCATCCAGGAGACGACTTCGCCCATGCGGGCCTTGCGGAAGATCAGGGAATCGATCTCGTCGGCCAGGGGCTCGCCTCGCAGGGTGTCCGCTCCGGGATAGGGCACCGGACGCCAGAGCGGATAGGACTCGATTTTCATCACGAGGTCGGACGGCGATCCATGTCCCATGAGCTCCACGCCGTTGGAATCCATCCAGGTCGTGTCGGAACGGACGTATCCGAACCGGCGCACGGAGCTGAAGTGGCAGTCCATGCACGTGGTGACGCCGTTCAGCCCGGGCGAACCGAGGTTGTTCCGGTTCACGTTGGCGGACACCAGGTGGTATTGGTGGTTGACGTCGCTCAACGGGTAGGCATGACATGAGGCGCAATCGGGGCCCGGAGACGGAATCCCCGCCTTGGCGGTGGCCAGGGTCGGATCGGGGTCCAACCTGCCCAGAGCGTCGCAGCCGCAGAATGCGACCAGAAATGAAAAGGCCGCCGCCAGGTGCGGGGAGAGCCGTTTGGGTTCATGACGTCGCATGGATGGTTCCGTGCCTCCCGCAGGCAGGCTCACCCAATGTATCCGCGATCATTCCGTAAGATTTACCGCCCGGAAAAGTTTCCGTACACTTTTGTGTACGAAGCCGGAAGAATCGCATGGGCTGTCGGCTCGCGAAAGGCTATCCTTGATATGCATGGCCAGCGCATCCGGCAAGGGGAGTGGAGCGGCAGGCGGGAATCGGTCGGCGCCCGCCGCTGGGGGCGCCGCGGCTGCCGTGGCGGTTCCCGACGTCCTGAACTATTCCAACTATCGGCAGTTTCTGCGTGACTACTACCAGGCCCAGAAGAGCGCGAACCCCAACTTCTCCTACCGCTACTTCGCCATGAAGGCGCACTTCCCCAGCCATGGACTTCTCAAATACCTGATGGAAGGAAAGCGCAATCTCAGCAAGAAGACGCTTGTCAAATTGTCACTCGCCCTGGGTTTAGACAAGACGAGGGCCGCCTATTTCGAGAACCTGGTGTTCTTCAACCAGGCCGCCGAACTCGGGGAGAAGGAACTGTATTACGAGCGCCTGATCCACTCGCCCGGAAAATCCACTTTCAAGGCGTTGCAGAATTCGCAACTGGGGATTTTCAGGAAGTGGTATACTGTTGCCATCAGGGAAATGATCAACTCGAAGGGCTTCCGGATGAACCCCGAATGGATCGCGGGGCAACTCCTCCCCAAGCTCGACGCCGGCGAGGCCGCCGAAGCCCTGGACATGCTGCTGGCCGCCGGACTGGTGAAGAAGACGCCGAACGGGCTCAAGAACGTGGATCCCGACGTGACGACCGATGACGATGTGAAGTCATTCCTGGTGATGGGATACCACGAGCAGATGATGAAGCTGGCCGCTTGGGCCCAATCGGGAATCCCGGGCCGGGAGCGGGAAATCTCCTCTGCCTGCTTCTCCGTTCGCGAAGCCGATCTTCCCAATCTCAAGAAGCAGATCCAGCTCATGCGGAGGGAACTCCGGAATTTCGCGGCCAAGGTGGGGGATGGAGAGCGTGTCGTGCAGGTCAACATCCAGATGTTTCCCCTTACGCGCGGGAGGGCTTGATGAGGCCTGCACCCGGCTTGGCGGCCGCTGCAAGGGGCTGTATCCTCGTATTGGCGGCATTCCTGCCCTTCTTCCTCCTGGAGGCCTGCTTCACCGACGTGGGCAATGCCGAGAACGAGAACAAGATCCAGGCGGACTTCACTATCGATTACACCCGTTCCCCGGCCCTGCCCAAGCTGTCGGGCGTTGCGACCCTGGACACCGCCGTCATCGGACAGTTCTATCTGCTCGTCCGTGAGGCTGAATATCACCTGAAAGGCGGCGGCGAGCGTCACCTCTGGCGGGAAAGCGATTCCGGGCGTCCGGTCGATTTCACTGGCCGGGATTCACTTGCGGTGCTTCCCGTCCAGTCCATCGAATCGGACTCCATCCTGGATTTCTCCTTGGAGTGCCAGCTTCCGTCGCAAAGAATCCTCGATCCGGGCTCCGTGGCCTTCTCCACCTTCCGGGACAAAGGATACATCAAGGGCATCTACGCCGTGGGTGGGGATTCCATCCCTTTCCTGTTCGCCCTTCCCGCGGGGAAGAAGTTGCGCGTGCACTATCAGGCCGGCATGCTGGAGGATTGGAAGATCGGTGGCGCATACGACATCCAGGTGATTTTTTTCGGCCTGAAATGGCTTTCCGGCGCCGGGATCGATCAGGCTGTCCGCTCCAAGGATAGCGAGGGCCGGAAGATGATCCTGCTGGATGCCGGGCACAATGCCTCCCTCCACCAGGCCCTTGTCGCGCGTTTCCTCGCCTCGTTCAATACCCGGGATGTATTCCTGGAGTGAGCCTTCCCCCGCAGGCCTTGCAGAAGCGCGCGTCCGCGTCGTGGCCTTCGCGCCCGCAGGCCGGGCAAGCGGGCCCCGGCTCCGCGCCCAACCCCGATTCCATCCCGGACCCATGCTCCAGGCGGCGCGCCGCCTGGGCGATTTCCAGGGAGAAGATGCCGGTGGGCACGGCTATGATGGAATAGCCGGTGATCATGACCAGGGAGGCGATGGCCTGGCCCATGGGCGTATGCGGGGACATGTCCCCGTAGCCCACCGTGGTCAGGGTGACCACCGCCCAGTAGATGCTCCTGGGGATGCTGGTGAAGCCGTGGGAGTCGCCCTCCACCAGGTACATGAGGGCGCCCATGGTGATGACGATGCCGGACACGGCCACCAGGAAAACCACGATCTTGGGCCGGCTGGCCTGGAGCGCCGCCAGCAGCACGCGCGCCTCGCGCATGTAGCGGACCAGCTTGAAGATGCGGAACAGCCGCAGGGTGCGGAACACGCGGATGACAACCAGCGCCTGGCTGCCGGGGTAGAAGAGGCTCAGGTAGGTGGGGAGGATGGAGAGCAGGTCCACCAGCCCGAAGAAGCTGAAAGCGTAGCGCAGCGGCCGCTCGTGGCAGTACAGGCGCAGGACGTATTCGGCGGTGAACAGGAGTGTGAAGAACCACTCGATCCGGTGGAACGCGGTGAGGCTTCCGGAGCGCAGGGAGGGCACGCTCTCCAGGATGGCCACGGTGACGCTGGCCAGGATGGCCCAGATGAGGGCGATGTCGAAGGCGCGGCCGCCGGAGGTGTCCGCCTCGAAGATGACGACGTACAACCAACGCCGCAGCCCGCCCCGGGGGATGTCCAGGGACCTGACGCCGTCCAGATCCGCCGGAGATGCCGGCATCCGCCCTCCCCGGGGGAGGTCCGGATCCGGCCGTGATGCCGCGCCGCCGCCCACCTATTTGATGAGGTTCAGCGCCGAGCCGGCCTTGAACCAGGCGATCTGCTCGGCGTTGAAGGTATGCGTCACATCGAACCGGTCGGATGTCCCGTCGGCGTGCTTGAGCGTCACCGTCAGGTTCTTTCCCGGCGCGAAGGCGGTGAGGCCCGAGATAGAGACCTTGTCGTCCTCGCGCACCTTGTCGTAGTCGGCCGGGTTCGCAAACTTGAGGGGCAGCAGGCCCTGCTTCTTGAGGTTGGTCTCGTGGATACGGGCCATGCTCTTGGCGATCACGGCCCTGCAGCCCAGGTGCCGCGGCGACATGGCCGCATGCTCGCGCGAGCTGCCCTCGCCGTAATTCTCCTCGCCGAACACCACCCAGCCGATGCCCCGCTTCTGGTAGTCGCGGGCGATGGCGGGGAAGGGCTTGCCGGTCTCACCGGTGATCACGTTCTTGCCCAGGCCGATGGCGCCGGAGCCGGGATTGCCGTCCGGGGCGCGCAGGGCGTTGGTGGCGCCCACCAGCATGTTGTCGCTGATCTTGTCCAGGTGGCCGCGGAACTTGAGCCACCTGCCGGCGGGAGAGATGTGGTCGGTGGTGCACTTGCCCTGGGCCTTGGCGAGCACCAGCGCGTCCTCGATGTCCTTGCCGTCCCAGGGCTTGAAGGGCTCGAGCAGCTGCAGGCGGCTGCTGTCGGGGGCGACCTTCACCTCCACCTTGGAGCCGTCGGCGGCGGGCTCGACGAAGCCGCTGTCGTTGAAGGCGAAGCCCTGCTTGGGCAGCGCGTCGGCCTCCGGGGGCTGGAGCCGGTACTCGCTGCCGTCGGCGGCATTCCACGTTTTGAACGCGGCCGTGGGCACGTCGAA
>CBILQL010000125.1:0-9992 GCA_966238865.1 uncultured bacterium | reverse complement strand
TCAGGTAGAAGGCGTTCTTGCCCTCGGAGATGACGTTCTTGTAGCTGGAGCGGGAGACCGCCGAGCCCAGGTCGCCCTGGACCGAGGAGTTGAAGGCGATGGAGAAGTCGGCGTCGCCGCCGGTCTTGTCGGTGATGACGATCTCGCCGGAGTCGTTGAGCCGCACGTCCACGCGGTCGCCGCCGGCGTCGAAGGTGGTGTTGAGGGCGTCCAGCAGGTCCTGCATGGTGTCCCCGGCCCCGACCGTGTAGGTGCCGTCGCGGTTGTTGCCCTCGGCGTCGGTGGCCGTCCAGGTGATGGTGCTGCCCGCGGTATATCCGGCGCTGCCGATGCCGGTGAAGAGATCGGAGCCCTCGATGGCGGTGGCCGCCGTGGCGGGGCCGCCCTCGCCGAGGCGGAAGTTGAAGTCGCTGCGCGCGGAGCGGTAGGAGTCGCCGGCTCCGGCTGAGGAGAGGAGGCCCAGGTTGCCGACGGCGACGTCGCTGCCGCCCACCGGGCTGATGGAGAAGCCCTTGGAGCCCTCGTCCACGGCAGTGAGCATGAGGCGGAAGTCCGAGGTCCCGAACTGGACCACCGAGGCCTTGGCGCCGGCGCCGTTGGCGCGGTTGATCTTGTTGGCGATGTCCTTCAGGGAGTCGGTGGCCGTGATGGCGATGTCCACCGAGGTGACGGTGGGGTCGGCCGCCAGGGCCGCCGCCGACACCGAGAGCGAGAAGGAGCCCGCGAATCCGCGGGCCGTGGTGCCGCTCGCGAAGGAATCGGAGGCCACCTTCATGGTGCTGGCCAGCTGCTTGACCACCAGGTCGTAGTTGCCCGAGGTGCCGCCGGTCTTGCCGGTGATGCTGGCGACCTCGGAGTTGGAGCTGGTGCCCTGGAACATGTCGAAGGCGGTGATCTTGTCCAGGTCCCCGGCCTTCTTGTAGAAATCCTCGAGCTTGGACTTGAGCTCGTTGAAGCTGGTGAGCTTCAGCTCGTAGTCGCTCTTCTTCTCTTCTTCGCGGGTGACGCGCTTCTGCTCGATGGCGACCAGGCCGTTGATGATCGAGTTGGTGTCCAACCCGCTCGCCAACCCGCCTACTGATAGTCCTTCCGCCATGGTTCCCCTGCGTCCCGATGCCGGGCACATAGGGGTTATCGTCACGAGGTCCGGATCCCTTGAGCCGTTATCCGGATTCCCGTGGCTAAAGACCCTTTAAGACGCCTTAAAAACCCAACCTGTCACATTTCGTGACGTAAATTTTTCCATTTAAAGACCTAACTGACGCTATTTGAGCTTTTTAGGTCAAATATTCCTAACCTTTTTACTGAAAAAGCTTTACTTTGTCACAGCTAATGACGGATCATGGTCTTAAGTCATACAAGATGACTTTCTCTGAACGAAGAGGGTAGGAAGATCCACAAATTGCAATGTATTTGAAGACTTGACATTGGAATGAGTATTGCTTAAACGGCGGACAACCAAACTCATCAACAAGGACTGAAGCAGAATGACCTTCGACACGACGGACGAGACCCTCAAGCGCTACCTCGAGGACATCCGCAAGACCAGCCCCATCGACCGCAAGGATGAGCACCTGCTGTTCAAGCTTTGCCGCGAGGGCAATCGTGCCGCCCGGGAGAAGCTGGTCAGCGCCAACATGCGCTTCGTGCTGAAGGTCGCCCTTCAGTACCGCGGCTGCCCCATCCCCCTTCCCGACCTGGTGAGCGAGGGGGCCATGGGCCTCATCCGCGCCATCGAGAGCTTCGATCACAGCCGCGGCCTCAAGTTCATCTCCTATGCCGTGTGGTGGATCAAGGCCTATATCACCCGCGCCATCAACGAGCAGGGCTCGCTGATCCGCCTGCCCGCCAACCAGCACCTGCGCGTCCGCAAGGCGCTCAAGGAGAAGAGCAAGGGCAAGGAGCTCAGCGACGACATCCGCGAGCTCATCCAGCTCGGCGAGGCCGGCATCTCCTTCGACGCCCCCCTCAAGACCGACACCAAGACCACCTACCAGGAGGTCCTGCCGGACGAGAAGGCGATCAACCCGGAGGCCGAGGCCGAGATCCAGGCCGTCGAGCACCTGGCCAAGGATCTGCTGTCCGAGCTGCCCGAGCGCGAGGCCCAGGTGATCAAGGGCCTGTTCGGCATCAACCACGAGGCGCCCCAGACCCTCCGCGAGGTGGGCGAGACCCTCAACATCTCCCATGAGCGCGTCCGCCAGCTGCGGGATCAGGCCCTGCGCCGCATCCGCAAGAACAAGAACAAGGAAGTGCTGCGGGAGAAGTACGAGGGGTACCTCCAGGCTTTGTCGAACTGAGAACGGAAACCCTCCCCAATTTGCTTCGCAAAAAGGGGAGGGTTTCTCGACGGGTCTCCTCGCTTGCTAGCGCAAGCTCGGAGCTCTCACCTTCCTGGAACCGTACTGGCATAATGCCGGGGAAAATTCTGAAGAATAAGACTAGGCCCGGGGAACCGGGCCTTTTCATTTCCTTCCGGGTCCGCATGGTGGCCTGCCTCCGCGAATCGGGCATCCCCGTGGTCAGAATTTAAGCATCAGCCAGGCTTCCTCGCCGGAAATTCTTGCGATTCAAGCAGTCCACCGCGGCACACTAATTGCTTCCTTGTTCTGGAATTCACGTCGAAGGTCCTTCTGAATGGAAATCGGGAGGAAGGAGCCAAATGCGGAAACTCTTGCCCATGCTGATTGCGATGTTCTGCATTGGCGGTCCCATCGGTTGCTGGAAACCGACTACCGATCCAATCGAAGAGGCGGAACCGAAAATTGGATTCCGTCCGTACTACATCGGTGATGTCCGTGTCTTCCGGGACAGCCAGTGGAATGCGGCCGGATCCAAAGAATGGTTCGTCAAAGTGGTTGCGGAAGATACCCTCGGTCCGCCCGATTCCATCCGGGTCGCCTTCAGTGTCGCGGATTCCGGCCTCGAATCCGTGACGATGAAATCCGATACCTTGAAGAAAGGCTACGTGAAGCTTTGGACCTCCAGCACACTCTACTGCGACATGTATGCCTGGTATCCGGAGTCTGGAGAGTGGGGAAGCGGAGAGTCGTTCAAGTTCCATTCGGGTAATCGGAGCTTCAACGTGAAGATCGTCCAATGTTCAAGAATTAACATTGGGGGACCCACAACCGGGGGAAGCAGGAAGGTTGTCTCTTACATTGATTCCGCCCTCGGCATTATTTATAAAAAGGGCGAGTTTTCAGCTCCAATGGCATCCGGTGAGTGTGGATCGCAGTACTGTAGCAATGAGATACGATTGATATCCTTCAATGGAGTATCAATTGATCCATTCCTGGTCAAACGAATCGCAGACAGCCTGAATTTGGAAAAAGCGCCGTGAAACCCGCCTCAGAGCGTGGCGCCCAGCAGATCCGAATACTTGGTCCGTAGATAAGCCAGGAAGGGCCCCGTCGACGTGCGGGCCCCGGTCCCCTGTTCCATCAGCTCGTCGCCGGAGAAGCGGCGGCCGTGGCGATACACCTTCTCTCCCAGCCAGGCCTTGAGCCCGCCGAAACGGGCCTCCCGCACGTCGGCGGAAAGGCCGGGGAGGTCTCGGCGGGCGGCGTCGAAGAGCTGGGCGGCGCGCAGGTTGCCCAAAGTGTAGGTCGGGAAATATCCCAGCAGCCCGCAGCTCCAATGCACATCCTGCATATAGCCGACCGAGGGCCGGGGCGGGACCAGGCCCAGGTTGCGGCGCATGCCTTCGTTCCAGGCCGCCTCCAGGCCCTTGGCCTCCAGCTCGCCGTTGAACAGGGCCAACTCCAGCTCGAAGCGCAGGACGATGTGCAGGTTGTAGGTCACCTCGTCGGCCTCGACGCGGATGAAGGACGGCTCCACCCGGTTGATGGCGCGCAGGAAGGCGTCCAGGCTGACGTCGGCGAGCTGCGTCGGGAACTGCTCCGACAGGATGGGATAATAGCGCGTCCAGAAATCCCGGGAGCGGCCCACCTGGTTCTCCCACAGGCGGCTCTGGCTTTCGTGGATGCCAAGGCCCTGGGCCTCGCCCAGGGGCGTGCCGAAGTAGCGCTCCGGGAACCCCTGCTCGTACATGCCGTGCCCGCCTTCATGCAGGGTGCTGAACACCGCCGACAGGGGATCGGTCTCGCTGTAGCGGGTGGTGAGGCGCACGTCCCGGGGATGCAGCCCCTCGGTGAAGGGGTGGGCGCTTTCGTCCAGCCGCCCGGCCTCCAGGTCGAAGCCCATGTCCGCCAGCACGCGCTGGTTGAAGATCTTCTGGGCGGCGATGGGGAAGGACTTCCCCTCCAGGGGGTTCTTCTCGCCGCGGGTCTTGTCCAGGATCTTCCCCAGCAGCGGCACCAGGTCGGCCTTGAGTCCCTGGAGCAGGGCCTTGAGCTCGCCGGCGCGGGCGCCGGGCTCGTAGTTCTCGATCAGGGCATTGTAGGGCGTGCCCTCGTACCCAAGGCATTCGGCCTCCTTGCGCCGCAAGGCGATGACCTTCTCCAGCCAGGGGTTGAAGGCGGCGGTGTCGTCCTTGGGGCGCGCCTCCGCCCAGGCCCGCTGGGCCAGGGAGATGGTCTCCGCGATCTCGGCGGCCAGGGCTTCCGGCACCTTCACGGTGCGATCCCGGTCCCGCTTCAGCTCCCGCACCAGGGCGCGCTCCTCGGGTCCCAGGGAGGGGTCCTGGGCGCAGGCTTCCAACAGGTCGCGCAGGCGCGGGTCGGAGAATCGCTGATGGGACACCCGCGACAGGGCCGCCATGGCCCGGGCGCGTCCCTCGCCGCCCTTATGCGGCATATAGGTCTCCTGATCCCAGGCCAGAAGCCCGGTGGCTTGGCGCAAGGCGTAGAGGTCCCGGCTGTATTCCATCAAGTCGTGAAAGGCCTCGGCCATGGAGCATCCCCGGAAGAAGGTGTCGCATCCCCCGGGCGGGGGATGTCCGGAAAATAGCATTCTAGGGCGGGCTCAGTATCGAGCGGATCAGCGATAGCAGCACGGGAAAGGCGAACGGCTTGGACAGGGCGTACACCTGGCAGGAGGGATAGGCGGGCAGGGATGCGGCGGCGCCGCCCCAGCCGTCCATGAAGATGAACGGCGGCACGGGATGCCGGGCCCGCCAATGGGCGTGGAAGTCGAAGCCGTTCCGGACATTCCGGTCGCGGCTGAGATGCGTGTCCGTCAGCACCAGGTCCAGGCGTTCCCAGCCCAGGCGCTCGAGCGCATCCAGGCCGTCGGCCAAACCGGCTCCCGCGATTACGATGTAGCCGCTATAGGCCAGGAGCTCGGAAAGGACCTCCCGGACCGCGGGCTCATCCTCGAGGAGCAGGATGCATGCGGGTCTGGCGGGACCAGGTGGACCCGCAGGATCTGCGATACCGGTCGAATCGTCGGGACCCACGGGACCGGCCTGACCGGGGACCGGGTTCCGGGAAGCGGGTTTCCGGGGACGGCCGCGGCGGAAGGCGGCGGGGCGGCGCTTGCGCATGGAAAAGTCCTTTCTTTCGACTCGCCCATGGAACCCGCCGTTTCATCTCCGCGCTTTCATCTTCCCCGGGTCCCGGGATGCTTCCCAATAATACAACCTGGGGTTGCAAATCTCAATCCCTCACAACCATCATGACGTGGGCGACCCCGAAGGGCTTAGCTATCCTGGAGGCGTTCACGGGACCGGCGGCACCGGTGCGGGAAGGCGATGGCGGACAAGGACGGAAAGGCCCTGGGGCAGCGGATCAAGCGCCATCGCGAATCCGCAGGCCTGTCGCAAACCCAGCTCGGGGACAAGCTCGGGATATCCTACCAGCAGATCCAGAAGTACGAGCGGGGCGTGAACCGGCTCAGCGTGGAGACCTTGTTGCGCATGGCCCGCGCCTTGGGCCTGCCGGCGGCGGCCTTGCTGGAACCGGGCGAAGGGTCCCGGGGCGGCCAGGTGGCCGAGCAGAGGCCCGAGTACGGCCAGGCGGCCGGACGGGAAGAGCGCGAGCTGCTCAAGGCCTGGCGGGAGGTGGCGGACGAAAGGGTGCGCGCGGCCTGCCTGGTCCTGCTGCGGGCCGCGGCGAAGAAGCGCTGAGGCCGAGCCTCCGGGAAATCCGGAGACCCGTATGGAACGTCCGCGAAAGCACCCCGTCCCCGCCCCAATTATTAGATTGGAAGCTTGACCCGGGCGCGATGGACGCCCCGGACTGTGAAGGCCATGAAACAAGACTTCAAGCTCGCCCTGCTCCAGACCCGCGGAAACGCCCTGCTGGAAGACCGCCTCGCCGCCCTGAAGCAGCGCATCGCCGAGGCCGCCGACCTCGGGGCCCAGGTCATCGTGCTTCCCGAACTCATCCTCCACGACTACTTCTGCATCGAGGAGGACATCCGCCACTTCGATCTGGCCCATGCGAAGGACGCCCCCGTGATCCGGGAGCTGGGAGCCCTGGCGGGCCGGAAATCCGTGGTCCTGGTGGTCCCCTTCTTCGAGCGGCGGGCCCCGGGCCTGTACCACAACAGCGCCGTCGTCTTCGACGCCGACGGCAGCGAGCTGGGCGTGTACCGCAAGATGCACATCCCGGACGATCCGGGCTTCTACGAGAAGTATTACTTCACTCCCGGCGACCTCGGCTTCAAGGCCTTCGACACCCGTTTCGGGAGGATAGGCGTGCTCATCTGCTGGGACCAGTGGTTCCCGGAAGGCGCGCGCCTCACCGCCCTGCAGGGCTGCGACCTCCTCGTCTATCCCACCGCCATCGGCTACGACGAGAAGGAGACCTCCGGCCTCGGCGACGCCGAGTCCAAGGCCCTGGACGCCAAGTGGCTGGACGCCTGGGTCACCATGCAGCGCAGCCATGCCATCGCCAACGGCGTGTACGTGGCGGCCGCGAACCGCGTGGGCAAGGAGGGGCATCTCCGCTTCTGGGGGAACTCCTTCGTCTCCGATCCCGGCGGCGGGGTGCTGGCCCGCCTCGGCGACAGCGAGGAAGGCGTGCTCCTCGCGGACATCCGGCCCGGCGAGGTGGAGATGCACCGCCGCGTCTGGCCCTTCCTGCGCGACCGCCGCATCGACGCCTACGACAACCTCCTCCGGAGAGTCGCAAGATAAGACACGAGATCTTCCATCCGCCGTACGACGGCCTGATCCTGCCGGCCGAATGGGAGCCCCAGCGCGCCGTCTGGTTCACCTGGCCCCAGAACCTCGAGACCTGGCGCCCCGTGGAGCAGGAGAGCAAAGCCGCCTATCGCACCATCGTCCGCGAGGCGCTGAAGCGCCAGGACGTGGTCCTGCTCGTCAACGACGCCGCTCTGAGGCTCACCCTGGAGAAGGAGTTCGACGCCGACCAGGCGTCCGCGCGCCATCGCCTGGACATCTTCGAATGCAAGACCAACGACAGCTGGATCCGGGACTACGGCGCCCTCACGGTCCGTGCTCCGGACGGGAAGGGCGGGAAGAAGCTCCTGACCCTCGACTTCACGTTCAACTCCTGGGGCGGCAAGTATCCGCCCTGGGACGCCGACGACGCCGTGCCCGTGTTCATGGCCGGTATCCGCGACCGGGAGCTCGTCACGCTGGACTTCGTCCTCGAGGGCGGATCCATCGACGTGAACGGCAAGGGCACCTTGCTCACCACCACCGAGTGCCTGCTCAACAGGAACCGCAACCCCGGCCTCGACCGCGGACGCATAGAGGAGGTCCTGCGACTCTGGCTGGGGGCCGAGCGCACCATCTGGCTCGAAAGAGGCATTCGCGGGGACGACACGGACGGGCACGTGGACGACCTGGCCCGCTTCAGCGACGCCCGCACCGTGCTCACCGCCATCGAGACGGACCGGGGCGACGAGAACTACGAGGCCCTGAAGCGCAACGCCGAGGCGCTGAACCGCCACGCGGCCAAGGCCGACCTCGAGGTGGTGGAGGTCCCCATGCCGGCCCGCCAGGTCAAGGCCGACCTGCGTACGCCCGCCACCTACATGAACTTCCTCATCCTCAACGACGCCGTGCTGGCGCCGGTGTTCCTGGACAGGCAGGACGACAAGGCCCTCTCCATCCTGGAGCGCCATTTCCCCGGCCGGACCATCGTCCCCGTGGATTGCCGGGGCCTGGTGTTCGGCCAAGGCGCCATCCATTGCAGCTCGATGCAGGAGCCCGCGGCTTGACGGGCCTCCGCAGCGCCGCGCCGGACTTCTCCCTGCTTCCCATGGATCGCACCTTCCGCGATCTGCTCCTCCCCTTCGCCCTGCCCTACCTGGCCTACGTGGCCCTGGGCGGGCTGCTGCCCGGCCTGATAGGCCCCGACCTCACGCAAATCGTCCGCTTCCTGGCCGTGGGCGGCATCCTATTCCGCTTCCGCCGCGCCTATGCCTTCGGCCCCTCCCTGACGGGCTCCCAGGTCCTGCTGGCCCTCGCCGCCGCCGTGGCCGCCACCGCCCTGTGGGTGGCCATGCTCCGGCTCGACCTCGCCCTGCCCTTCTGGCGGGACCGGCTGGAGGCCGCCAATGCCGCCGACTTCTCCCTGCTCTATGCCGTCTTCCGCACCCTCAACTCGGTGCTGCTGGTGCCGGTGCTGGAAGAGATCTTCATCCGCGTCTATGCCCAGGAGGCCGCCCTCGCGCCTGCTCCGGAAGCCGCCGGCACCGGCTGGCCGGATCGCCGCCCGCGGCCCCTGGCAGCCCCGCCCCTCTCCGTCCGCGCCGTGGCCGTGGCCGCCGCCCTGTTCGCGCTGGGCCACGATCTCCCCTCCATGCTCCCGGCCGCCGCCTATTTCCTCCTCACCACCGCCGTCTACGCCCGCACGCGCAGCTTCCGCAGCGTGATGCTCGTCCACGCCCTGACCAACCTGGCCCTTGCCGTCCTGGTCAATACCAGGCCGGACCTCCGCTTCCTCTGGTTCTGAGGCCCGCTCCCGCGGATTCCGGCCGCCCTCTCCTCCGGGCCGTTCGGCCCGCGGTGCACATTCCGGCCCCCGGGAACGTCCAATGGGTCCTTCGGGATGACCACCCGGCGGATCGACAACTTATTTTCCCGACAACCCCTCGCGAGGATGGTTCCAATGGCCAAGTACCGCAATCGCCTGCCCCAGCACGGAAACACGCCCTTCATCACCGACGGCGGGCTCGAAACCACCCTCATTTTCAAGGAGGGCCGCGAGCTGCCCGAATTCGCCGCCTTCGATCTGCTCAAGACCGCGGAAGGGACCGCCGCGCTGCGGAAGTATTTCCTCACCTACGCCGACCTGGCCCTGGAAAGCGGCCTCGGATTCATCCTGGAGAGTCCCACCTGGCGCGCGAACCTCGATTGGGGGCGCAAGCTCGGATACGATGAGACCGGCCTCGCCGAGGCCAACCGCAAGGCCATCGCCCTCCTGTCGGCGCTCCGCGAGGAGAAGGAGACGCCGGAGTCCCCGTTCGTGATCAGCGGCAACCTCGGCCCCCGCGGGGACGGCTACGTCCCCGCGGCCCTGATGTCGGCCGGAGAAGCCGAGGACTACCACGCCGCGCAGATCGGCGTCTTCGCCGCTTCCGACGCCGACCTGGTGACCGCGATGACCCTCAATTACGTGGAAGAAGCCATCGGCATCGCCCGCGCCGCCGGGCGCCACGGCATGCCGGCGGTCCTCTCCTTCACCGTGGAGACCGACGGCCGACTCCCGACGGGCCAATCCCTGCAGGAAGCCATCGAGCAGACCGACGCCGCCACCGGCGGCTATCCCGCCTATTACATGATCAACTGCGCCCATCCCGACCATTTCCTGGGCGCGCTTCCGCCCGCCGGCGGCTGGCGGAGCCGCGTCCGCGGCCTGCGCGCCAACGCCTCGCGGAAGAGCCACGCCGAGCTGAACGAATCCACCGTCCTCGACGACGGCAACCCCGCCGAACTGGCCGCCCAATACGGGGAGGTGCGCAAGGCCCTGCCCGCCCTCAACGTCTTCGGCGGCTGCTGCGGCACCGACCACCGCCACGTGCGGGCCATGTGCGACCACCTCGCGGTAGCGGCGCGGCCCTAGGGTCTGTCTGAATACTCCCTTCCCAACCCCTGCGGGGTTGGGCCCCAAAAC
>CBILQL010000124.1:0-10011 GCA_966238865.1 uncultured bacterium | reverse complement strand
CTGCAGAAGCGGGCGGCCGATCTCCTGGCCGGCGTCCTGCCGGGCCGGCCCGGCGCGGGCCACGCCCGCCTGGCGGATCTCCGCTGGGACGAATACCTGTACAAGCTCGTCCTGCTCGCCTGGCACGTGGCCGCCGGCAAGGCCCTGGACCTGTCCCTGCTCCGCAGCGGACCCGAGCTCCCGGAGACCGTGGCCTCCCAGTTCGACGCGCCCCTCAAGGTGGATCGCAACAACGAGGAGGAGGGCGACGAGCTGGCCCGCCGCATCGCGCGCCAGCTGCGCGCGGCCGGCAAGCAGGAGGCCATGACCCGCCTGCGCCTCTCCCCTCCCGTCAAGCTGAAGGCCCAGGGCTATACCGTCCCCGCCGACATCGCCGAGACCGCCGCCTTCTGCCTGGCCGCCACCTTGATCAAGGGGTCCGACATCGTCCTCGAAGGCGTGATCCTCGGCCCCAGCCGCGCCGGCTTCCTGGGCGCGCTCCGCCGCATGGGCGCCGACATCGAGGTGACGGCCCGGCGCGAGCGCCAGGGCGAGACACTGGGCAGCCTCCGGGTGCGCTCCTCCGACCTGTTCGGCAAGCGCTTCGGCGCCGAGCATCTGGTCGCCATGCGCGACGAGATCTTCCTGCTGATGGTCGCCGCGGCCTTCGCCGAGGGCGAAACCATCCTCCGCGACATCGGCCACCTGCGCCGCCATCGCCGCGACCTGCTGAAGTCCTTCGCCGCCTCCCTCAAGGCCGCCGGGGTCGAGATCGGCGAGATCGAGGACGGCCTCGTGATCCGCGGCCGCGCCGATTACGACGGCGCCGCCTACGACGCCCTGGGCAACCCGTCCCTGGCCCTGGCCTGCCTGGTCATGGGCCTCAAGTCCCATGGCGCCTCCACCCTGGCGGGCGCCGGCTGCCTCGAGGCCAGCCATCCCGGCCTGGTCGCGCGGCTCTCCGCCCTCGCGGCGGCGGATGCCGCCCGCGACGGGAAGCCCGGGAAGGCCGGCAAGCAGGCCGGAGAGGCTGGGGAGGCCGCCGAGGACGAGGACGGGGAAGCGGCCGAAGACGGGGACGAGGACGGGGCATGAGCCGGAAAGAGTCGTCGAAGCGCGCCGGAGGTCCGGGTCGCGCCTCCGCAGGCAAGCCCGGCCCGCGGTATGCGGCCGGTGGCCGCAAGGACGGCGCGGCCAGGCATGCCGCGAAACCGCTGGTCCACCATCCCATGCCCGATCTCACCTTCCACGATCCCCACATCACCTATCCCGAGAAGGACGTGAAGAGCATCGGGGTGGTCGCCTTCTCCGGCAACATGGCCGCCGCCCTCGACATCCTGAGCCGCTGGGCGGAGGAGAACCCCCGCATCCAGGTGTACATCAACAGCTACCTCAAGCCCTTCGCCGGCGGGCGGCTGCGCGTCAAGCCCGAATCGTTCCTGTGCGGCAAGACCGACCTGCTGCTGTCCCTGGGCGGGGACGGCACCTTCCTGTCGGCGGCGCGCATGGTGCGCGGGGCCGGCACGCCCATCCTGGGGGTCAACCTCGGCAGGGTGGGCTTCCTGGCCGACGTGACCCTGGAGAGCCTGCACCGCATCCTGGACGAGATCCAGCGCCGGGAATACAGCTACCGGAGGCGGATGCTGATCCAGGTGGAGGTGTGGCGGGGGCGCCAGCGGGTGCTCGAGGACATCGCCCTCAACGACGTGGCCATCGCCGGGCAGATGGGCTACCAGATGGTGGACCTGCGGGTGTCGGCCCAGGGCCGCTTCCTCACCGACTACTGGGTGGACGGCCTGGTCTTCTCCACCCCCACCGGTTCCACGGCGTACTCGCTGTCGGCCGGCGGCCCCATCATCCATCCCTCCGCCGATTCCATCCTCATCACCCCCATGAACCCCACCTCCCTGTCGGTGCGCCCCCTGGTCCTGCCGGACTACATGGTCGTCACGGTGCGCAGCAACCTCGTCTCCGACATGGAGGTGAAGATGTTCGTGGACGGCCGCAACCAGTTCGACCTGCACCCGGAGCATACCGTCATCATCCGCAAGCACCCGGCGGGCGTGCGCCTGGTGCGGCCCAAGGGATCGTTCTACTTCGACTCGCTGCGGAACAAGCTCGGGTGGACCGGATCGCGCCACTCCCGCTACACGGCGCCGGGGGCGGCTTGACGGGGACGACAGGGGAAGGATATCGGCATGCTGCGTGAGCTCAAGGTCAGGAACCTGGCCATCATCGAATCGGCGGATCTCGCCTGGGATCCGGGTTACACCGCGGTTACCGGCGAGACCGGGGCCGGGAAGTCCATCCTGCTCAACGCCCTCAAGTTCATCCTCGGGGCCAAGGTCCGCCCCGATCTCGTGCGCGCCGGCGCGGACAAGCTGCGCGTGGAGGCGGCCTTCGACGTCCCGCCCTCCCGCGAGCTGAAGGCGGCGCTGGAGCGCCTGGAGGTGGACGGCGAGGCGGACGAGCTGCTCCTGGAGCGCGAGCTCTCCGCCGCGGGCAAGAACCGCTGCCGCGTGAACGGATCCGTGGTCACCGCCGCCGCCCTGGAGGAGATAGGCTCCCACCTGGTGGACCTGCACGGCCAGCACCAGCAGCAGAGCCTCATCGATCCCGCCACCCACCTGGGCTACCTGGACGGCTTCGCGGGCCTGACCGGCGAGGCCGAAGGCTATCTCCGCCTCTACCGCGAATGGAAGGACCTGGACGCCCGCGTCGCCGCCGCCGAGGCCGAAGCCGCGCGCGTCCGCGATCAGCTCGAATTCTTCCGCTTCCAGCTCAAGGAGCTGGAGAAGGCCCCGCTGAAGCCCGGCGAGGAGGAGGAGATCGAAGGGGAGCTCAGGATGCAGAGCTCCATGGAGAAGATCACCGCCGGCCTCGAGGCCTGCCTGTCCGTGCTGGAGGGCGGCGAGGGCGGGGACGGCGGCGACGTCCTGGCGGCCCTGGCGCGCCTCGACCGCGAGCTGCGCGGCCTGGGCAAGTCGCTGGCGCCGAACCCCTTCGAGGCCCATCTCCGCCCCCTGGAGGACGCCCGCGGCGCACTCTCCGACCTGCGCGCGGCCCTGCGCGGCTTCCGCCCGCCCCGGGCCGCCGACGCCGCCCGCATGGACGAGCTCAACGCCAAGCTGGCCCTGATCCAGCGCCTCAAGGCCAAGTACCACGCCGACCTGCCCGGCCTCATCGATCTGCGCGACCGCCGCCGCAAGGAGATCGGCGCCTTCGAGACCTCGGACGCCGACATCGTGGACCTGAAGGCCCGCCGGGCCGAAGCCCGCGACCGGGCCGCCGCCGCCGCCGACGGCCTGAGCCGCAAGCGCCGCGCCGCCGGCGAGGACTTCGACGCCCAGGTGAACGCGCGCCTCAAGGGGCTGGGCATGGAGGGCGCCGCCTTCCGTACCCGCTTCGAGACGCGCGCGCCCGCGGCGGCCGCTTCGGGGGCCTCCGGGACCGGATCCGCGGCCGGCGCCGGGGGCCCGGCCCTCGGGCCCTCCGGCATCGACCAGGTGGAATTCTTCCTCGCCGCCAACGCCGGCGAGGCCGCCAAGCCCATGCGTCAGGTCGCCTCCGGCGGCGAGGTCTCCCGCATCATGCTGGCCATCAAGACCGTGCTGGCCAGGACCGATCCGCGGCCGCTCCTCGTCTTCGATGAACTGGACACCGGCATCGGCGGCGTCACCGCCAACCGCGTGGGCCAGGCCCTCAAGGAGCTGGCCGAGCACCACCAGCTCATCGTCATCACCCACCTGCACCAGGTGGCCGCCATGGCCTCCCACCAGCAGCGCGTGGTCAAGGAGCTGGACGGCGGGCGCACCGCCACCCGCGTGATGCGCCTCTCGCCCAAGGAGCGCGTGCAGGAGCTGGCCCGCATGATGGGCGACGAGAGCTCGGCGGCCACCCTGAAGCACGCCCGCGAGCTGCTGGCCCAGGGTTGAGCGGCGCGCCGCCCGCCCCGCTGTCAAGTCCAGTCCCGGCCACCCGGAAACCGGCTTATCGCCCGCCCTAGAGACGATGAAATAGGCCCGTTTCCGGCAATTGAGGAGTTTAATAGGTGGAGGTGTCGCCATGACGCGCATCGAGACCTTCAGGACCGGCCAACGGGAATCCGGGCCCAATCGGCCGACGGCGGGAGGCAGGCCCCGGAGATCGGGCCGAAAGCACGAGGACCGATCCGAACGGGCCCGCATCCGGGATCATCTCCAGGAGGGCATGCGCGATCCGGAGCGCTTCCTCGATCTCGACCGGGAGCGGAAGAACACCCGTCGCCTCCTGGCCAGCGGGAGGGCGGAGAGGCGGGAACTGCTGGACGGCCAGAAGCAGAAGGTGAGGTGCGAGCTGCGGAATATCCGCGACCTGGACGCATTCCTGCGGAAGACGGTCCGCTCCAAGACGCTGCACGCCCTGGTCGCCATTGCCTTCTTCCGCCATGTCCGCGACTCGGAGGAGTTCCCGGAGGAGCATCGCTACAGGCAGGCCATCGCCAGCGCCCTGGAGGAGCGGGACCTCGCCAAGGCCATCCGTTGGAAATGGGAGACCTTCGACAAGGAGTTTCCCGGCCGCTCCGCCCGCCTGACCTGGTGAAAGCCCGGAAGAATATTCCCAGCGCCGTGACCGGGAAAGGCCCATCGGAGGGCGGAAACGGAGAGGCGGAGCCGGAAAAAGAAACCGCCGGATCCCCAGCGGGAATCCGGCGGCAGAAACCGGCCTCGAATGGCCGTCGTTCGGCGGTCGACTAAGGCAACAGGATGCGGTAGGAGCGGTTCGCTCCCAGCACCAGGCTGTACACGCCGGGGGCCATGCCTTCCGGCAGGCGGTATTGGCCAGGGCCGACCGCGGTCACCGCCCGGCGCATGCCCCGGGTATCCACCAGCCAGGCCTTGGCCGGGATATCGGCCAGGCCTTCGAGGTGGATGAGATTGCCGGCGATCCGCAGCTTCGAGGAGACCTTGTTCCGGTTTCCGTTGGGGAAGATGCTCACGACCTCGGGCAGAGAGTTGATCCATTCCGAGATCACCCGGATGGCCACGCTGTCCTGCTCGTAGCGGCCCAGGGGAGGCATGACGGGCTGCGGGGTGTCGAAG
Source organism: uncultured bacterium (assembly GCA_966238865.1). Taxonomy (GTDB): domain Bacteria; phylum Fibrobacterota; class Fibrobacteria; order UBA11236; family UBA11236; genus CBILQL01. The sequence continues at coordinate 4,951 of CBILQL010000124.1, read as the reverse complement.
GCCATGGAGAAGTTCCATTGGGTGGAGTCGGCGGGAGCCGGTTCGGAGTTGTCGGCCTGCAACCGCCAGATGACGGAGCTCAGGTGCGGATGCTTGGGATGGATGATGTAATTGCTGTCCGCGGTTTCCGGATTGCCCTGGGAGGTCTGCTGGTATTCCAGCGCGCCGACACGGGCCGTTCCGAATTCCTCCGGCTTCCTCATGTCGAAGTAATCGAAGTTGACCTTGCAGCCGTGGCCGAGAGCTTCGTTCTTGTAGCCCGTCTCGCTGTGGCAGCCGGAGCAGTTGGCGCCGAGGTAGCTGCGCGCCCGCAGCTCCAGGGAGGCGGAATTGTCCTTCAGGCCCGCCCAGCGCGGGGAGTTGTTGAAGTTCGGGCGCGGAGTCATGGCCTTGAACACGCCCGCGTCGAACAGCCGCGTGAGCTGGTTCTGGCCGTTCACGGTCTTGTTGATCTGGGCGGTGAAGAAGCCCAGCACGCCGCGCGCCTGCACCCCGCTGCTGCCGGTGTTCACGTGGCAGCTGTTGCAGGCGCCCTGGCTGGGGAAGAACCACTTCTTCTCCTTGGCGGGCTGGTTGATGCCGTTCGGGTAGTACTTCAGCACGGCGCGCTCGCCTTGGAACAGGTCCACCAGCCGGGCATCGGTGCCCTGGCGGTTCCAGCGGTAGCTGTAGCCGTACCAGACGTCCACCTTCCTGCTTGTGTCCTTCTTGAGGACCAGCAGGCGGGTTTCCCAGAGGATGCGGGTGGTGGTGTCCCCGGGCACCGTGTCATGGGCGAATTCCTTGATGAAGATGGTGCTGTCGGGATAGGTGTAGTAGTCGGTGGTGTCCTTGTAGGTGATGGACGTGCCCTGCTTGAGCAGCACCCAGCGCTTCTTGCCGGCCGCGTCGCTCCAGAGGGGGGAGTTCACCTCGAAGAGGACGGCGCGGGCCGTGACCTGCTTGGTGGCGATGTTGTCGTAGAAGCCGGTGGCCGAGAGGGTTTTCGGCACCACGTTGAGGCTTTCCGGATCGAAATAGTTGAACGCGGCGCCGGACGCCGTCGGAAAGGCGGCGAAGAGTCCGGTGGCGAGCATGAAAGCTGATACGGGTCTGGCAATCCCCATGATTTTCCCTTCCTGATGATCCACACTGCGGCTGCGGGTTCCCCCCTCGCACAGTCGCCAATCCTCCCAAATTTAATGAATGCGGGAGGATTTCGGGTCGCGAAATTTGGGAATTTCTGTCCGGAATTGCGTGACAAAACGGCAGCCCCCGTTCCGGAACGGAATTTGGGACTGAATCCCGAGTCAGCGAAGGATAAACTTCCTCTCGGTCTTCAAAGCACCGGCTTCCGCGGTGATGAGGTAGAGCCCCCGGGGCCAGCCGGCCACGCGCACCGAGGCAATCCAGCCCTGCACCGATCGCCGGCCGTTCCGGGTCGCGATGACCCGGCCGTCCGGATGCGAAATGCGGAACCGGGCGGGAGTCGATTCCGCCACCGTCCAATCGAGCACGATTTTCCGTCCCTGCAGGGTGCTTTCCAGGTCGTCCGGAGGCATCACCGACCTTGCCGTACCTTCGATTGCGGTGGAAACGGCAGCCGCGGCCGGTGTTTCGGTCAGGATCCTGGCTTCCACCTGGAAAGTGGTCCAGGCGTCGGGGGCGCTCTCCGGTGCCGAGGCGATGGCTGAACCGGCTGCCGCGGAAAGCGTGAGCACCGGTAGCAGCCATCGGGTGGTCCGCAGGAGAAGGGCCGATGGAACCGGGCGATGCGCTGTGATACAGGTAGCCTTGGGCATGCCAGGCTAGCATACTACCAAGAAAGGCCCGGGAACAGGATTCGGAAGGTGCGGTTCGTTCCCAGCACCAGGTGGTACACGCCGGGTGCCATGCCCTCCGGCAAGCGGTACCGGCCCGGACCGGCCGCGGTCACCGCCCGTCGCTTGCCCCGGGTATCCACCAGCCAAGCCTTGGACGGGATGTCCGTCAAGCCGTCGACGTGGATGAGGTTGCCGGCGACCCGCAGCTTCCAGGTGGGCTTGCTCCGGCTCCCGCGCAGAACTCCTACCATGGGATCCTCGGGCAGGGAATTGATCCAATCCGCGAGCACCTTGAGGGCCGAGGAATCCGCCTGGAAGCGCCCCCCCCCCCCGGGGGGGGGCATGACGTCCTGAGGGATGTCGAAGGCCGCGGAGAAGGGCCATTGGGAGGTGTCGGCGGGGGGAACGTCGTCGTTCACGGCCTTGAGACGCCAGATGACGGAGCTCAGGTGCGGATGCTTGGGATTCACGATGCAGGTGCTTTCCATGGAATCGGGGCCGCCATAACTGGTGCGCTGGTATTCCAGTTTTCCATTGCGGTCGGTACTGGATTCCTCCGGCCTCTTCATGTCGAAGTAGTCGAAGTTGACCCTGCAGGGCCCGCCGGTGGCGTTGTTCTTGATGCCCCGGTCCCCCGTGGCAGCCGGAGCAGGTGGCGCCGAGGTAGCTGCGCGCCGCGCGGCCCGCGGGCGGGAGCGCACCCGGGAAATTCCTATACTTAGGGAATGTCATCCACCGAGCCGGCCTCCACCCTGAGCTCCGCTCCCGGCGAAAGCCTGGAACCCCGGCGAATCGCCGGACGCATCTGGGTCATCACCAAGATGGCGACCTTCCTCGCCGCCCTGGTCTGCCTGTTCCTAGACCGGAACCTCTGGGCCACCGTCTTCCTGTCCGCCTCCCTGCTCATGGGCTTCTGGGCCTCCTTCAAGCTGAGCCTGGAGGACATCGAGCGGCCCCTGGCTTTGTTCTGGCTGGAACTGGGGGAGAAGGCCCTCGGCAACCTCATCTTCCTGGTGCTGTTCCTGCGCCTGGCCTGGGACCCCCGGGAGGATTTCCCGACCATGCTCCTGGCGGGCCTCGTCACCATCACCCTGCGGAACGTCTTCTACCTCATCTTCTCCATCGCCCTGCTCAAGGAGAATCGCGACCTGCCCCTCAAGACCATCTGGGGCAAGCTGACCACCCTGAGCCTCAACGTCACCATGATGATGTACGTGTGGACCCTGGAGCACTACTCCCGCATCATGATGGTGGTCTCCCTCCTCCTCATCATCGCCACCAGCATCGGCTACCTCTACTTCTATTACCGCGACGTGGAGAGCCGCAAGCCCGTGTCCCTGGCCACACAGGTGACCCTGAGCCGCATCCTGCTCTCGCCCGTCTTCATCTGGGTGTTCTTCTACGACAACAACCTGGTGTACCAGGACAACCACCTGGTTTTCAAGATCCTGGCCGCCCTCCTCGCCATCTTCTTCGTGGCCAGCGACGGCCTGGACGGCTACCTCGCCCGCAAGCGGGGCGAGGTGAGCCAGCTCGGCAAGTACCTCGATCCCTATTCCGACAAGATCTCGAACATGGCCATCTTCCTGTGCTTCCTGGCCTCCGGCTACGCCACGGTATGGATGATGGCCCTCATCTTCTTCCGGGAATCGACCATCGAGACCCTGCGCACCCTGGCCGCCGCCTCGGGCGTGACCATCGACGCCCGCAAGAGCGGCAAGTGGAAGACGGCCCTGCAGGGCACCGCCATCATCACCATCCTGGTCCTCGAGATCGCCGACACCCTGCTGGCCCGCTTCGCGCCCGGCCTTCCCTACTGGTCGTCGATCTGGACCTGGATCCCCTATTCCCTCATGGGGGCGGTCACGGTGGTGACCGTGCTTTCGGGCGTGGACTATTTCACGGCGAACAAGAAGGTGTTGAAGCAGTACTTCTGAGACTGTTTCAGGGACGGAAACCTTGCCCGAAGCGCAAGGCGCGGCGGAGTAAGGGCTCCGTGGCGGAAATTCCGCCACGGGCTATGCCGAGGGCCTGAAAATACCCAAAATCGCATCCTGGCCCATAAAATATGTATATACTATCTATACATTTTGGGGAAGGCCATGGAAGCTTCCATACTCGATTTGCGTTATCGGATGAAAGATGTCCTCAAAGCGCTGGAGCGGCGAGAGAAAGTCCGCATCCTGTATCACGGCAAGGAAAAAGGGACCATCATCCCTGCCGACCCCAAGGCCGGGAAAAGCGTCAAGGAACATCCCTTCTTCGGCATGAAGCGCAAAGATCGCCGGGACGTGGGAGAGGCCATGGAGGATTTGCGAGGAAATCGTTATCGTGCTCTTTGACACGGATATTTTCATCTGGATTCAGAGGGGAAATATCCGCGCTGCTCAATTGATCGATGAGGCCCCGGTGCGATTCCTGTCCATCCAATCCTATATGGAACTGCTGCAGGGCGCCCAAAACCGGAAACAGCAGAAGGATACCCGGACTTTCCTATCCGAATTCAATTTCACCGTTCTGCCGTTGAGCGAGAACATTGGTCACCGGGCTTCGATTTACATCGAAGAATACTCGCTGACGCATGGAGTCCGGGCCGCCGATGCCATCATCGCGGCTACGGCTACCGAAAACAACCTGACCCTGGTCAGCTCGAACGCCAAGCACTTCAAGCCGATCCGTGACCTCGACCTGAAGGTTTTCAAGCCATAGAAGTCAGCTGCCCGGCGGCGGCCCGAAAGGCTGCATGAGCCTTGACAGGCCTCCGAGCCTGTATCCCAGCTCGAAGCTCCACATCGGGTACCCCGCGTATCGCGCATCCAAACCTGTATAGAAGGCGCCCAGCCAATCCACCTTGGCGCCGAATTCCAGCGGGAGATAGAACCGTCTCTCCACGGACAGACCCTCGCCGAACAATCCGCCGAAGTCCCTATCCTTCGCGGATTGCATGCCGAAGGCTCCGAACAGCCTCGGCCTGACGTGCGCGAACGTCCAGCCGGCCTGGACGCCCGCCAGGACGCCGGGCATCATGCCATGGTTGTGGCAATGGGAGAATTCCGGCGGCCGGGCGTCAGGGACGGAACCGAGGAAGAGGCAGTACAAGATCAGCGTGCGTCCCGCCGTCCATGCACCCTGTCCCCGCCCGGCTGCCG
>CBILQL010000123.1:0-10015 GCA_966238865.1 uncultured bacterium | reverse complement strand
TCTTTGCCCAGCCGCTCGATCGTCCCGGTCTCAAACGATTCCGGTCCACTGCGCTTCCCGGCGCAGCAGCAGCCCTAGGGTCCCGGGCCGTCAGGCGGGAAGGTCGTCCAGGATGCGGAGGTAGCTCTCGTCCCGGTAACGGGGAAGTTTCCCCTCCTCGACCGCCCCCCGGACCGCGCAGCCGGGCTCGTTCACGTGCATGCAGTCGCGGAAGCGGCAGCTTCCGGACAGGGGGGCGATGTCGCGCCACAGGGGGGCGAGCTCGCCCCGGGCCACGTGGTTGATGCCGAGCTCGCGGAGGCCGGGGGTGTCGATGAGGAAGGCGGTGGGGCCCACCTTGTAGAGATGCGAGGTGGTGGTGGTATGGCGGCCCTTGCCGGTGCCCTTCTGGACGTCGCCGACACGGGGGTCGGACCCGGGGACCAAGGAGCGGATCAGGGAGGACTTGCCCACCCCCGATGGGCCCGAAAGGACCGCCATGCGGCCGTCCAGGGCGCGGCGGAGGTCGTCCATGCCCTCGCCGGACTTGGCCGAGCAGGCGATGGCGGGATATCCCAGGGACCGCAGGTATTCGAGCTCCGCGGGGGCGACGGGATCGAGGTCGCGCTTGTTGAGGCAGAGGATGGCCTCGATGCCGAAGAACTCGGCCAGGGCCAGGTAGCGGTCCACCAGGCGGGGATTGAAATCCGGGGAGCGGACCGCGGAGACGACGAGCAGGACGTCGACGTTGGCGGCCAGGATGAGCTCGTCGGCGCGGCGGTCGCGGGGGCCGGGGCGGGAGAGCTTGCTGGTCCGGGGGCGTACCGCGGTGATCATGGGCTCCTGCTGGGAGCCTTGCGGGATGAAGTCCACCTTGTCGCCGACGGCGAAGTTGGAGAAGTCCGAGAGATCGATGGTGGGGCTGTACTGGCAGGAGTACTCGGACCCGTCGTCGCCGAGGACGAGCGCTGTGCGGCGCTGGACCTCGACGATCATTCCGCCGAGAGCGGGAGGGCCGCCGGCGGGGATGTCCGCGCTACTTGCCATAGCCCTCCGCTTCCAGGGACTCGAGCTCGCGGTACAGGGCCTCGATGGAATCCTGCAGGGCCTGCTTCTCGCGGCCCAGGCGGGCCGCCGCCGCGGAATCCGAATAGGTCTCCGGATTGCAGAGGTCGGCGTCCACGGCCAGGAGCTTCCCGTCCAGGACGCCGATCTCGGACTCGATCTCGGCCCAGCGCCTCTCGGCCTGGCGCCTGCGGCGCTCGGCCTCCTTCTTGGCCTCCCAGCCGGCCTGGCCGCCTTGGGCTGCGGCAGCGGCGGCGGCGGTAGAGGAAGCGGCGGATACGGCAGCGGCGCTCTGGGATCCGGCCCCGGAAAGGCCGACAGGGGCGCCAAGGTCGTTTTGGCCCCGGGAAGCGGCTGCGACCGGCCCGCGAGCGGCCGATAAACGGTCGCGAGCCACATCGTGACCGCTTGAAGGGGAGGCCCCGGCCGCCCCGATCCCGGCCTTTTCCTTTTCCCGTTCCTTCTCCTTCTCCCGCTCCTTGTTGGTCTTGCCCTTGCGGTTGGCGTTCCGCTCGCCCTTGGGCGCCGGCGCGGGGGCGGCCGCGGCCTCGTCGTCGCCGTGGATGCGGTGGAGGTAGTACTGGTAGTCGCCGGGGTAGTCGGCGACGCGGCCGTCCTTCACGAGGAGCACGCGCGTGGCCACCTTCTCCACGAAGTGGCGGTCGTGGGAGACGAAGAGCACGGTGCCGCCGAAGTCGGCGATGGCCTGCATGAGCAGGTTCTTGGAGTCCATGTCCAGGTGGTTGGTGGGCTCGTCGAGGATGAGCACGTTGCAGTCGCGCAGCAGCATGCGCGCCAGGCGCACGCGGGCGCGCTCGCCGCCGGAGAGGACGCCGAACTTCTTGAAGGCGTCGTCGGCGCTGAACAGCATGGCCCCGAGCACGGAGCGGATCTGCTGGGTGCCGATGCGGGGATGGGCCTCGGCCACGTAGGCGACGAGGTCCATGTCGCACTCGCGATCGGTGGGCTCCTCGTACTGGGCGAAATAGGCGGTCTGCACGTTGGCGCCGCGGGTGATGGCCCCCCTGGTGGGCTGCTCGATGCCGAGGATGAGCTTGAGCAAAGTGCTCTTGCCGGCGCCGTTGTGGCCCACGAGCACCACCTTCTCGCCCGCCTGCACGGCGAACTTTCCGTTCTCGAACACGGTCTTGGGGCCGTAGCTCTTGGCCAGGTCCTCGGCCTCGAACACCCATTGCCCGGTGGGCGACGCCTCGGGGAAGCGCAGCTTCATGGTGGCCGCGGTGGTGGGGAGCTCGATGCGGTCGATCTTGTCGAGCTGGCGCTGCTTGCTCTGGGCCTGGGTGGCCTTGGAGGCCTTGGCCTTGAAGCGCTCCACGAACCGCTCCAGGCTCTCGATCTCGTCCTGCTGCTTCTTGTACTCCTTGAGGATCTGCTCGTAGCGCACGGCCTTCTCCTCCTCGTACTTGGAGAAGGGGAGCGAGTAATAGGCCAGGTCGCCGCCCTGCAGCTCCAGCACCCGGTCGCAGGTGCGGTCCACGAAGGCGCGGTCGTGGGAGATGAGGACGAGGCTGCCGCTGTAATTGCGGATGTAGTCCTCCAGCCACATGATGGACTCGAGGTCCAGGTGGTTGGTGGGCTCGTCGAGGAACAGGCAGGTGGGCTGGGAGAGCAGCACCTTGGCCAGGGCCACGCGCATGCGCCAGCCGCCGGAGAAGGAGGCGAGGGGCATGTCCTGCTGGGCGGTCGAGAAGCCCAACCCCGCCAGCACGGTGCGGGTCTCGCTCTCCATCACGTAATAGCCGCTGCGGATGAGATCGTCCTGCAGCTTGTCCATCCGATCGAGCTCGGCGTCGGTGGGGTGGCTGTCGCCGAGCCTGGCGCGCAGGGCCTCCAGCTCGTCATGGCTGCGGATGGCCTCCTCGTAGGCCTCCACGGCGGTCTGGTAGACGGACAGCCCCTTGTCGTCGCCGAGGTGCTGCTTCAGGTAGCCGATTTTGACCGACTTGGACCGGATGATGGTCCCGCCGTCAGGCCGCATCTCCCCGCACAGGAGGCGGAGCAAGGTGGTCTTGCCGGTCCCGTTGGCGCCGGCCAGGCAGATCTTCTCGTCGTCGCCGAGCTGGAAGGAGATGCCCTTGAATATCTGCCGCTCGCCGAAGGAGAGGACCAGGTTCTGCACGTCTATCATGGCCAGGGAAAAATACTCAATCGGGCCGCATCCATCGACCGGCCGGCCGGGATTAGTTACCATTCTCTGACCTATGTCCGCCGCCTGGATGCAACTGCTCCGGCTCCCCAACGCCGTGGTCGCCGGCTTCGGGACCGTGCTGGGCCATGCCTGCCTGCCCGGCCCGGTGGACGCCCCGGCCGCCGCCCTGGGCTTCCTGGCCATGGCCTCGCTGGCCGCCGCCGGCAACGCCCACAACGACCTCCTGGATCTCGCCGCCGACCGGGTCAACCGCCCCGACCGCCCCCTGCCCTCGGGCCGGCTCTCCCCGCGGACCGCCGCCTGGACGGCGGGCCTCCTGTACCTGGCGGCCTTCGCCGCCGCCTTCTCCCTGGGGAGGCCCCAAGGCAACCTGGCCCTCGGCATGGGCATCCTGCTGGCGCTGTACAACCTGCGCCTCAAGGCCCTGCCCCTGGTGGGTAACCTGGCGGTTTCCCTGCTCTGCGCCCTGGCGGTGTATTTCCCGGAGGCGCCCGGCCTGCCGGCGCATACCGCCGTCCCGGCCCTGTTCGCCTTCCTCACCACCACGGCGCGGGAAATCGCCAAGGCCGCCGAGGAGTTGCCCGGCGACGCGGCGGTGGGCTGGCGCACCTGCCCCCTCGTCGTCGGGATCCCCGCCACGCGCGGGGCGGTGGCGGCCGCCCTCGTCGCGACCCTGCTGCTGCTGCCCGTGCCCGCCCTGCGGATGGGGTATCACCCCGCCTACGCGGCGGTGGCCGCCCTGGGGGCCTTGCCCCTGCTTATCCGGGGGCTCGCCCAGGCCCTGCGCCGCGATCCGCCCTGGAAGCCGCTGCAGCGCGGGATCAAGTGGATCATGCTGGCGGGGATGCTGGCTATTCTGGCCGGCGTGCGGCTTTAAACGGAAGCTCCGGCGACGGAGCCTTATTCAGTACCGGAGACCCAGGGAGAAGAAATGCCCGGCGCCCAGGGTCTCATGCCCCTGGTAGGCGTAGTCGAAGCTGAACATCGACCAGCGCAGGCCCAGGCCGGCGGCGAGGGCCGGCTCCTGCTCGGCGACGGGATATCCGCCGCGCGCATAGAGGATGTCGTTCCAGGACAGTTCGGCGCCGATGGGCCAGCACAGCTGCTCGTCATTGCGGGTGCGGGCGTCCACGGCCAGCGAGGCGCGCAGGCCGGATCCGAAGGCGCGGGAATAGGCCAGGCCGGCCTGGACGGCGGTGGGCGGGAACGGATCCTCGTAGTCCTCGTCGCGCGCCTCGGACCCCCAGAAGTCGGCGTTGACGACGGACAGGCCGGCGTGCAGGCCCTCCAGGATGCGCGCGCGCGCGCCGGCGTTGACCATGGCGGTGCGGTAGTTGGCGCCGGCGATCGAGTTCTCGGCGAAGTTCACGGTGGCGCCCCAGCCGAAGCGGCCGCTGCGGCCCGCCAGGCCGAGCTGCCCCTTGAGGGTATGCGCGCCGTAGGGGGTTGTCAGCCGGGCCAGGTCGTCGTAGCCGTCCACCTTGTCGAAACCGAGATAGCGGGCGTTCACGAGGATGCGATGGCCGCTGTAGGGGACCGACCAGGTGATGTGGCTGCTGCCGGCCTCGAACTCGGCGAAGGGATAGCCCTTGCCCACCACCAGGCCGGCCGAATCGTAGGCGGGCGCGGCGGGATTGAGATCCAGGTCGCCGACGGCGTCGGCCAGGGCGGCGCCCGCGCCTCCGAGGGCGACGATGCGCGGGGACAGGGGCAGCTTCAGGAACTTGAAGCTCGAGGAGCCGTATTCCCGGTCCGTCTCCAGGGCGGCGCCCCCGGTGGCGAGCAGCAGCCCCAGGACTGCGGCCAGGGATGCCTTGCGGGATGTCGGGGACGGGGCCATGGGCGGATAATCTACCAAGAATCCCGTGTTGGAGGGTCTGGTGGGGCCAAGGGCTGGATGGGCCGGAGGCGCCGGGCGGCCTCTCACAGGGCGAACCGCAGGCCCACGGCGAACGGGTTGATGGTCAGGAGGCCCCGCTCCAGCAGCAGGGCGTAGTCGAAGGCGATCTGCCGCCGGCCCCAGGGGAGCAGGTAGCCGAGGCCCAGGGACAGGTTGCCGCCGTCCACTCCGGCGCGCACGTCCAGGGCCCCGGTCAGGGCGCATTCCCCCCCGACGCGGAAGGTCTGATGGTGGAAATTGGCGTCCACGACGTAGAGGGCGTCCTTGAGCTGGTAATCGATCAGCTCGACGGCCACGTCCCAATCCCGCTTCCAGGCCTTGAAGGAGTAGAAGCCGGCCACCACCAGGGTCTTGGGGAAGAAGTCCGTGGAGGTGTGGTCGAAGCCGTCCAGGCCCTCGCCGGCGATGGTGGTCTGATCGAAGCTGGCGGAGAGATCGGCGTTGAGGCCCAGGTTGCGCACCACCACGGCGGTCTTGAGCCTTTCCCCCCAGCGCTTGTACCAGCCCAGATTCACGATGCCGATGAAATTCACGTCTCCGGTGCCGTCGGCGTCCAGGTTGGTGGAATACCATTGCAGGGCCGCCCCCAGGGCGTTGTTGCGGGAGGTCTTGAGCCCGAGCCCCACGTAGCTGCCGATGCTCTGGGGACGGATGGTGTCGATGGGCGACTCGTTCCGGTCGTAGGCGTACACCTGCCAGTCGCCGCGGTTGAGCAGGGCCAGGCCCATGCCCAGGTTCGCCGCCACCCGTCCCTGGATGCCGGCGAACCCGCCGTTGCGGTTGAGGCTGCGGATGTCCGCGCCTACTCCCGCCGCGGTGCGGCGGTTGAAGGGCAGGATGGCCGGGTTCCAGTAGGCGGCCGGCATGGCGTCCTCGTTGGCGGTGCCGGTGTTGCCCATGGCGAGCTCGCGGATTCCGCCGCCCATGCGGTCGAGCCAGCCCTCGTGGCCGCCCAGGATTTCCCTCTCGGTGGCCCGCGCCGGGGACGCGGCCCAGGCGGCCAGCAGGGCGGCCAGTCCCAGCACGTATCGCATCAGTTACGCCCCCGGATGTGCACGGCCTTGCCCCAGCCCTTCTCGCCCTTGTCGCTCTCCACCAGGATGTAGTAGATGCCGACCGACACCAGGCGGCCGCTGCGGTCCCGGCCGTCCCAGCGATCCTCGGCGGGCACCTCGCTGCGGGGGCCGCCTCCCTTGCGGGGCGCGTTCTTCACCAGCACCTTGACCTTCTCCATGGCGTAGTTGTACACGGTGATGGTCACCTTGCCGTCCTTCTTGAGCCGGTAGCCGATTTTCACGTGCTCCGGCTGTCCGTCCGGACCGGTGCCGCCGGTGAAGGCGGTGGGGAAGGTGATGATCTCGTCCAGCCCGCCCTTGAGGCTCTTGAGGCTGTTCAGGTTCTTCCATTCGCCGGAGCGGCCAGGCCCCGTGACGCGGTAGATGAGCCCCTTGCTGTCGGTGCCCACGGCCACGGCGGAGGCGGAACCTGACCCGGACCGGAGGGCGGCCAGATCGGTGAGCTTCCCCTGTCCCAGGGAGATGGGCAGGCTGTCCTCGGCGTCCAGGAGCACGTCGTCGGGGGCGCCGGTTCCCGCGTTCTTGAGGACGGTGTCCCGGCGGAACAGGACCAGGCCCGGCTGGAACAGGTTGAAATTGACGTAGGTGGTGTCGCCCAGGCTGGCGGCCTCCGGGACGGGATTGAAGCCCTTGAGGTCGGCGCCCGGCTTGGTGGCCACCCCGGGGACGTCGGGGGGGACGCGGAAGGTGGCGCCGTGATCGTCGCTGAAGAAATACCGGGAGCCCGAGAAGACCCAGAGCAGCCGGTTCGCGGGATCGGCATGGATGCGCTCGATGCGGATGCCGGCGGCGCCGGTGTCCCCGGGCAGGGCCACCTTCGGGAACGCGTTGCCGCCCAGGAGGCCGCGGCGCAGGCCGGCGGCCGTCCCGATGAGGATCCAGGCCGAATCGGCGGCGGAGGAATCCACCGCCAGGGACAGCACCTCGTCGGGAGCGCCCTGGCTGTTCGCCAGGTCGGTCAGGCCGTCCACCCGGCACCGGCCGCCCACGGGGCCGCGCAGGGCCGTCACGGCGGTGTCGACGCCGGAAGGCAGGGCCTGGAAGAAGAGGCTGTCGACGCCCAGCACGGCGGTTCCGCCGGAGGCTTTGGGGCGGGCCAGGGCGATGCCGGCGCGGCCGCCGCCCACCACGACGGTGTCCCGCCACAGCGCCAGGGCCGAGACCTGCACGCCGCCGGTGACGCCGTTGTCGTCCTTCGCCGAGCGCACGAAGGCCAGGGAGTCCACCTCGGTGCTCCCGTCGCGATCCAGTGAGGCGATGCCCCCCATGGTGACGCTGTCCGAGGCCCGGAAGCCGTAGTAGAGCAGCAGGGACATGCTGCGGCCCACGCCGCCCCGCACCCCGGCCTCGAACGGCAGCTTGTCGTTGCGGATCTCCACGGGGTCGGCGAAGAGGTCGATGCGGCTGTATTGGAGGCTGTCCTCGGCGAAGGCGTACAGCCTATCCCGATCCGCCAGGAGCAGGTTGAGCGACTTGGACACCAGCTTGTCGCCTTGGCCCGCGGCCGCGGCGGCGAGGAGCAGGGCCGCGGCGGCGGCCTTCGAGGGCATGGATGGGCGGGTCATGGGCTACCGGTAGTTGGTGAACTGGCAGTCGAAGTCCAGGTCGGCGGACCGCACGGCGGCGATGGCCTCCTGCAGGTCGTCCCTGCTCTTGCCGGCGACCCGCAGCTGCTCGCCCTGGATGGACACCTGCACCTTGAGCTTCGCGTCCTTGATGATCTTCACGATCTTCTTGGCGTCCTCCTGGGCGATGCCGCTCTGGAACTTGGCCGTCTGGCTGACCGTCATCTTGCCCCCGGGCTGGGGTTCGCTGTACTTGACGGTCTTGGGCGAGAGCCCCCGCTTGACCAGCTTGCCCTCGAACATGTCCCGGAGCTGCCCCAGCTTGAACTCGTCGTCGGCCACCAGGGTGACCTGGCTCTGCTTGCTGTCCAGCTCGATGGACGCCTTGCTGCCCTTGAAGTCGAAGCGCAGGCCCAGCTCCTTCTGGGTATGCTGCACGGCATTGCGCAGCTCCTCCGGGTCGGTCTTGCAGACGATGTCGAAGGAGGATTCGGATGGCATGCTGCAACCCCTGGTTTTGCGCGCCCGCACCGGGCCGGCGGCCTGAATTCGCCTGGAAAGCTAGGAATTACCCCTAGCGCATGTCCACCACGTCCGTCCCCTTGGGCGGCACGAAGGTGAACTCCTTGTCGCCCAGCCCGGCGTTCCGCTTCACGGAAAGCAGGGTGTAGCGGGCCTCGTTGCCGTTGGCGTCCCGGCTGTCCACGCGCTTGAGGCTGTGGTCCTTGCGATCCAGCCGCACCGACAGGCTGTCCAGGCTCCTCATCACCCGGGACGGATCGAGGACGAGATCCAGGTATTCCCTGCCCCCCTCCTTGACGCGCGCCACGGACAGGGGATCGGCGTCCAGGAAGCGCAGCAGCACGTTGGCGGGCAGATCCCCCTGCATCTCCCCGGCGGCCCGGATCACGGCCTGCCTGTTCTTGGCGTGGTACTCGCAGAAGACCTTGCCGTCCGAGACGTAGGTCCCGCCCGGGACTTCCAGGCGGAAGCGGGTGGAATCCTTGAGGAGGAGACGTCCCTTGTAGGCGTCGCGCTTGTCCAGATCGGCGTTGTACACCTCGGCCTGGAACCGCAGGGAGAGATCCGCGGCCTGGCGATGGAAGACGACGGCCCGGCGCAGGGCCTCGCGCGCCTCTTCGACGCCGCCGGCACGGGAGGCGGAACTGTCGGAGGATTTTACGTCCGCGGACGGTTTGGCGGCGGTCGCCGAGGAAGGCGGAACGGGATCGGCGGCCCAGACGGCCGGAAGCGGCGCGAGCGGCAGGAAAAGCAGGATCGGAATGGCGCGTAAGCGTGGCATGGCGATCTTCCCAGGCCCTAATAAACAAATTTGACGGAAAAAGGCCATCACGGCGTGCGCCGATTGCCGCCTTCAAGCCCTGCAAGTGCCGCAACCGCAGGGTTTCCGCAGGTTTATGGCCCCGGGATTATTTCTTAATTTTACCCGTATGGAAAACGCCGCTCCTCTCGACGAGAAGCTCCAGATCCTGAAGAAGATCGAGGACATCGGCAACCGCGATTTCGACGGCGTCGATGTCACCAAGATCCTGATGGGGTACCTGCGCGCCAGCGATTCCGAGATCATCCTGTCCGCCCTGCAGGCCGCGAGCAATTACGTCTCCGACGAGAGCCTTTTCCAGGAAGTCCACAAGATGGCCCAGGAGTATCCCGAGGAGGAGATCCGGGCCATGGCCAACAGCTGCCTGGGCGCCGTGATCCAGGACGGGCTGGAATTCGAGGAAAACCTTCCCGCCGGCTATCCCTCCGGGTACGCCCAGGTGACGCGGGAGTTCTACACCACCATCCGCGACTTCCTCCTGGAGAAGGTGGATGCCCTGATGGAAAGCATGGAAGTCCGCCGACGCGCCCTGGAAGCCCTGGGTTATCTCGGGTTCCAGCCGGAGATCCGGCAGATCATCCTGCGCTTCTATTACCAGGCGCCCAATCCCTACGTGAAGGTGAGCGCCCTGTACGCCATGGGACTGGTGCGCGACGCCGTCTTCGAGCGCCTCATCCTCGAGGAGCTGTACTCCGCCAGCGAGCCCGTGCTCCTGGAGGCCATCCACAGCGCCGCCAGCCTCGAGCTGCACGCCTCCGAAGAGCGCCTCATGACCCTGTCCCGTTCCCCCAGCGCCGACCTCCGCTACGAGGCCATCGTGGCCCTGGGAACCATCGCCCCCCTGGGCCGCCTGCCCGAGACCCTCCGCGACCTGGAGGCCACCGAACAGAGCGCGGACGTGCGGGAAGCCATCGTCCT
>CBILQL010000122.1:0-10066 GCA_966238865.1 uncultured bacterium | reverse complement strand
GCGTTCGCCGGCGTGTGGCAAGGTGTGATCGACGTCGCGCGTTCGATCGCGAACCGCGAGCTCGGCATGCTGCGCGTGCGCGGCCATGGCGTGCTCAACGACGACATGGGGATCTTCCACTGGACCGGCGGCGCCGCCGCGCCGACCTACGACTGGAGCAAGTTCGACACCTACCTGACCGCCATCTCGCCGCGGCCCGGAGCCGCGGAGCCGATGAACCCGGTGGCGGCCATGCGCATGCTCATCGCCGACGCGGGCAAGCGGCTGAACTCCCACGTGGTCAACGCCCTCATCACCTTGGTGCCGGCCTTCCCCCAGGGCACCCGCATCGTCGTGGTCAAGGCGCCCTCCTCGCCCCTCCTGGTGGGCTATACCGGCGTGGTCTCGAAGGCAAACCCCAGGAACCAGGACAAGCCCCAGGTCATCCTCCTGTTCGACAAGTTCAAGCGCAAGGTGAAGCCCCTGCTGCTCGACCTCGCGCAGTCGAAGGACATCGAGATCCAGTTCGCCCCCGTGTAGGCGCGGAGCGGAAGGAAGTTTACGGTTTTCCCCGCCTTGCCTTTCCCCGGCGGGAAACGGTTTTTCATGTATGGATGCGATTCCATGCCCTGGCCACCGACTATGACGGCACCCTGGCCCTGGAAGGCCGCGTGGCCGCGCACGTCAAGGACGCGCTGGTCCGGCTCAAGGCCACGGGCCGCAAGCTCGTGCTGGTCACGGGCCGGGAGCTCGAGGATCTGCGCCGCATGTTCCCCGAGTACGCGATCTTCGATCGCATCGTGGCCGAGAACGGCGCGCATGTATTCCGTCCCGACACCCAGGAGGAGAAGCTGCTGGGGGAGGCGCCGCCGGCCGAATTCGACGCGGCCCTGCGCCGGAAGGGCGTGGCCGCCTTCGATCGCGGCCGCGTCATCGTGTCCACCCACGAGCCGTTCCAGGAGGCCGTGCTGGAGGCCATCCACGAGCTGGGCCTGGAGCACCAGGTGATCTTCAACAAGGGCGCGGTGATGGTGCTGCCGCCGGGCATCAACAAGGCCCGCGGCCTGCTGGAGGCCCTGGAGGATCTCTCCCTCTCGCCGCGCAACACGGTGGCCCTCGGGGACGCCGAGAACGACAACGCCCTGCTCGACTTCTGCGAATGCGGCGTGGCCGTGGCCGACGCCCTGCCGGGGCTCAAGGACCGCGCGGCCCTGGTGACCGCGGGCGGCGCCGGCGACGGGGCCGCGGAGCTCATCGACAGGCTCATCGCCGACGACCTCGGGGACCTTGCGCTTCCACGCCGGTTCATCCCGCTGGGCAAGGGCGAGGACGGCCTCCCCGTCCGGCTGGACCCGTACGCCCACGGGGTGATGCTGCTCGGGACCTCCGGGGCCGGCAAGACCACCTTCGCCACCTCGTTCCTGGAGAACCTGTGGGCGGCGGGCTACCAGTTCTGCGCCGTCGATCCCGAGGGCGACTACACCAAGCTGGAGCATGCCGTGGTGCTCGGGGACGCGCGCCACCAGCCCGTGCCCGGCGAGGCCGGCCACGTGCTCGCGCATCCCTCGGAAAGCCTGGTGGCGTGCATCCTCGCCATCCCCTTCGAGGATCGCCCGGACTTCTTCCAGGAGGGGCTCTCCAGGCTGATGGAGCTGCGGAACCGCACCGGACGGCCCCACTGGATCATGGTGGACGAGGCCCATCACCTCGTCCCCGCGGAGCGCGCGGTCGCCCAGCAGGTGTTGCCCAAGGAGCTGCGCGGCTTCTTCCTCATCACCCTGCACCCGGGCCGCGTGCACCGGGCCGTGCTGGAGCAGATGGACTGGGTGCTCGCGGTGGGCGAGGAGCCGGAGAAGACGCTGGCCGAATTCGCCCGGGCCTCGGGCCGCCCCGCGCCACCTCCGGCGGCGCTGCGCGGTCCCCTGCAGCGCGGGGAGGCGCTGGCATGGCGCCCCGATTCGGGCAGGCCGCCCATGCGCATCCGCTCCCTGCCGCCGCGATCCGAGATCCGCCGCCACGTGCGCAAGTACTCGGTGGGCGAATTGGGTCCGGACAAGAGCTTCCGCTTCCGCGGCCCCGAAGGCAGGCTCAACCTGCGGGCCCAGAACCTCGTGCTCTTCATGCAGATCGCCGAGGGCGTGGACGACGAGACCTGGAACCACCACCTGCGGCAGCGCGACTATTCGGCCTGGTTCAGGGATTCGATCAAGGACGAGGACCTCGCGGCGGCCGCCCGGGCCGTGGAGGAGGATCCCCGCCTGGACCCCGCCGGGAGCAGGGCCGCCATGCGCGACGTGATCGAGCGTCGATATACCGGACCGGCTTAGGGCCCCTTGCAGGATGGCTGCCCGGCCGTCAGGGGCTCTTGGGGCCCGGGCTCTTGGGCTCTTCGGGCTTCAGCACCTTGCAGTAGGCGCACTTGTTCTTGCGATCGAAGTCGCGGATCCAGGTATGCCCCTTGGCGCAGCGATCCTCCTGGCCCTTGGGCCTCGTCTTGAACAGCTCGTCCAGGTTCTTCCTGACTTCGTTCCGGTTGACCGGCTTCCCGTCCATGCTCTGCTGGAACAGCCGATCGCGTTCGTCGTAATTGCTACGGCCACGGTATCCCATGGAAAACGGACCTCCGATGTGTAACGCTGGAATTACCTATCAGTATAGCAAAACGGGCCGGGAATGGGAATCCCTTACCGGAAGGATGTAGTTATTTTAATGCCATGCCGGTATCCCTGCTCAAGGGGCTGCCCGAAAGCCGCGAAATCCTCCAAGGACTGCGCTCCCCGTGGCTGTGGGCCGTCCTGGCCGTGTCCCTGGCCCTGGTGGGCTGGGAATGGTGGCACGAGGAGGCGCGCCAGCGGGCCCAGTCCGAGGCCCGCTTCGATCGGCGCATCGGGGACATCCGGGACGCCCTGGTGGCCCAAATGAACAGCCAGGAACTGGTCCTGCGCGGCGGCGTCGGCCTGCACGCGGCCCATGACAGCCTGGACCGGGAGGCCTGGCGCTCCTACGCCCGCTCCCTCCAGCTGGACCGGCACCTGGTGGGCATCCAGGGCGTGGGCTTCGCCCTGTTCCTGCGCCCCGGGCGCGTCCGGGAGTGGACCTTGCGGGCCCGCGCCTTCGGGTACGACGCCGACAGCATCCGGCCGCCGTTGCGGGAAGACGAAGAGGCGGCTCCCATCCTCTTCCTCGAGCCCTTGGGCTATCGGAACCGGCGCGCCATCGGCTACGACATGTTCTCGGAGCCCGTGCGCCGCAAGGCCATGGAGCGCGCGCGGGATTCCGGCGAGCCCGCGGTGTCCGCCAAGGTGCGGCTGGTGCAGGAGTATCCCGGCGATCCCGAGGCGCAGTCGGGATTCCTCATGTACCTGCCCGTCTACGGCAACGGCCTGCCGACCCGGACCGTCGGGGAGCGGCGCGACGCCCTGGAGGGCTTCGTGTACAGCCCCTTCCGGGCGGGCGACCTCGTCCGGAGCGTGCTGCCCAGCCTGGAATCCGACGGGGTTGGCTTCGCCATCTACGACGGCGGGAGCTTGTCCCCCGACAGCCTCCTGTTCGCCTCGCCGAGCCTGGCGGACCTCCGCGGCGGAGCCGCCTCCGGCCCGCAGCCGGCGCGCAGGCGGGACCGGACCCTGGAACGGATCGAGACCCTGAACTTCTTCGGCCATAAGTGGACGCTCCGCTACCGGGCGGACGGCCGGTTCCTGGCGGAAGGCCGGCGCGGGCACGCCTGGCTCATCCCCGCCCTGGGAGGCGCTGCCAGCCTGCTCCTGTCGGCGGCCCTGCTCTTCCTGTCCACCACGCGCGTGCGCGCGCAGCGCCTGGCGGACCAGATCACCGCCGAGCTCCGCGAATTGCAGGCGGGCCTGGAGCAGCAGGTGATCCAGCGGACGCGCGAGCTGGAGAAGGCCAACCGCGACCTGGCCACCGAGATGGAGCGGCGCGCGGCCCGCGAGGAGCAGCTCCGGCAGGCCCAGAAGATGGAGGCCATCGGGCGCCTCGCCGGCGGGGTGGCCCACGACTTCAACAACCTTCTCACCGCCATCAACGGTTACGCGGCGCTGTCCCTCGAGGGCGGCGTCGCGGACCCCGACCTCCGATCCAACCTGGAGGAGATCCGCCGCGCCGGGGAGATGGCCGCCTCCCTGACGCGCCAGCTGCTCGCCTACAGCCGAAAGCAGATCCTGTCCATGCGCCCGGTGGACCTCAACGACGCCGTCGCCGACATCGAGCGGCTCATCCGGCGGCTCATCGGCGCCGGGATCGAGATCGACCTGCGGCTCTCCCGCGACGCGGGAATGGTGCGCGTCGATCCCAACCAATTGCAGCAGGCCCTCATCAACCTCGCCCTCAACGCCCGGGACGCGATGCCAGGCGGGGGGAGGCTGTCCATCTCCACCGGCCTCCTGGAGCTCGCACGCTCGGAAGCCGAGGGCCTGGTCGGCGAGGCCGCCAAGGCCGGCGAAGGCAGCATCCCGGCCGGCCGATACGCCGTGCTGACGGTCGCGGACACCGGCGAAGGCATGAGCGAGGAGGTGAAGTCGCGCCTCTTCGAGCCCTATTTCACCACCAAGCAGCCGGGGCGCGACAAGGGCACGGGCCTCGGCCTCTCCATGGTGTACGGCATCGTGCGGCAGAGCGGCGGCTTCATCCAGGTCCACAGCGAGCCCGGCCGAGGGTCGTCGTTCCGCATCCTGCTGCCCGAGTATTCGGAGTCCCAAGACCTCGCGGAGGCCCCCTGATTTCCCGCGACCTGCTCGACCGCGCCGAGGCTTTCGTGCGCGCGCGCCTCGAGGCCCGCGCCTGCGGGCACGACTGGTGGCATATCCACCGCGTCCGGGCCGCGGCCCTGCGCATCGGCGCCACCGTGGGCGCGGATCCCGCCCTGACCGAGCTGGCGGCCCTGCTCCACGACGTGGCCGACCCCAAGCTGGACGCCGCCCCCGGCGAAGGCCTCCGCGCCCTGGCCGCCTGGCTGGACGCCTCGGGCCTGCCGGCGGAGGATCGGGTCCGCCTCGAGGACGTGCTGGCGCGGGTGTCCTTCTCCCAGGAGCTCGACGCTTCCAAGGGCGGCGCCCCCGTCCCCAAGCCCCCCGAACTGATGGCCGTCCAGGACGCGGATCGCCTGGACGCCCTCGGCGCCGTGGGCATCGCCCGGGTCTTCGCCTACGGAGGCAGCAAGGGCCAGGCCATGCATGACCCGGACCTGCCGCCCCGAGAAGGACTGGACGCGAAGTCCTATCGCGAGGGCCGCTCCACCAGCATCAACCATTTCCACGAGAAGCTGCTCAGGCTCAAGGGCCTGCTCAATACCGAGGCGGGGCGGGCGATGGCCGGGGAACGGCACCGGTACATGGAGGGGTTCCTGGCGCGCTTCGCGGAGGAATGGGACGGGCGGGCCTGAGGCGGGCCGCTTCACCCGCCCTTGATCCGCACCGCGAAAGTGAACGTGTATCCAATACTATTCCTCCCCGGAATCAAGTTGTACCACAGGTCGTGGCACAATTGCCCAGGGGCAAAATTTCAACTACTAAAAGTAAACGGGACTGTAACGATATCATTCGCTTGAGATTCGGAAGCTTCAAATATCCAAGTGGATACTCTTTTTGAAATCTCATACGCAAACTCCCGGTAATACGTCGTATCTTCGAGTAAAACGACCTTTATAATCTTGCCTGAAGGAGCAACTGTCAGTTGATAGGCAAGTCGCCCTTTGAACCCAGGGCTGCTCCTTAAATAGTCGTTGTAAACAGCTCTCAATTTCGGGGTTTCCGTTCTCAGCGCCTTCAAAATGGATTCGGTTGTCCGGGATGACTTTGTCGAATCTATTGGGGACAGGGATGATTCCGGCTTTTTGAAAATAATCGAATCCCGAAAAGTCCTCGGTTTTGTATGAGAGTATTTTTCTGAGGGTGCCTGATTTTGGTTCAATCGCCCTAGTGTGGAATTGATACGCCGTAGGCCGGAAATATAGCGATATCCTTCCGCCCCCGGATCACCCGCCCCAACATGTCGTGCCACCGTCCCGTCTCCGCCGGCCGCCTCGCCGGCGCCAGCCGTATCACCCCGGTTCCCGGCCGGATGGGATTCCCCGCATCGTCCACCGAAAGCACCGCCTCGAAATCGCTCCCCCGCAGCTGCTTGAGGCGATCGATATCCTCGTCCGGATGCCGCTCATCCGGCGCGCCCGTGAAATACCAGTTCCCGCCGTTGTCCGCGACAATGAGGCCGTGCTTCTTCATGGCGCGCAGGATCACCTGGCAGGCGGGCGGAAACCCGGAGATGTCGTACGACGCCTTGAGGCGGAAGCGCATGCCCATGGGCGGCGCATCGGCCCGGTCGGTGGAGCCGGCATGGTGTCGCGCCGGCCAGATGTATTGGCGACGGCTCACCTGCACCGTCATGCGGATGGCATGGTCGATCTCGCCGCGGGCCAGCTCGTCGTAGCGCACCAGGCCCGGCAGGATGGGCAGGCCCGCCGCGTCCGCGGAGGTCCAGCCCGCCGGACGCAGGGCGTTGGAGCCGAGATCGTACTTCGCCCCGCTCTCGGCCTCCCAGCGCGCCGACCCGGGAAAGGCGCGGTACAGCTCATAGAGGACATTGGCGTCCTTGTCCACGGCCAGCACGTGCCGGTCGCCGTCGGAGCCGGGTCCACCCTCGATCGGCGCGTTCAGGGGGATGGGGTAGGGCCCGGGATCGCTTTCGTCCCCGTAGGCGGTGTACTCCACTGCGATGCGCGGCTGCGACTTGTCCACCACCACGTAGGGGATGCCCCAGGGTTCGCCTTCCAGCTCCGATCCGAAGTCGGGGTGCAGGCGGGTGGACGCTCCCACCGAGGCCACCAGGGCCGTCGAATTCGGATGGACGGGAAGCCCCGAGATGTCCCAATGCCAATAATTGTCGGCGGGGAACAGTGGGATGGCGCCGAGGTCCGGGGATCGCCAGGCGGAGGCGGAGCCCGCCAGGAGGGCCAGGGCGGCGGTTCCGGCGCGGATCGAGAAGACGATGCGGATCAGGGAAAGCTGCTTGCCCATGGAGGCCCCTTTCGCCGGGACGATGGAAGTCGCTATAAGCATAGCGTGAAAGCAAGGGAATGCAAGGGAAAGGGGATGCCGGAGTCCCTTGCAAAGCCCGCGCCAGGCGGGCTGGAAGGCGGGTGGGAATTTTCCTCCCGAAAAATACTGCGGCGCGCTACCCTTCGTGGTATATTAGCCCCAAGGAGCAACGTCGCGGTTTCCCCTCGCCTTCCGCAACACGGGGGTTACGGGGAGCCCGGGCCGCGGCCGCGCTCCGCCCGTCCCTGCCATTCGCCATTTGCGAATCGTCCCTTTTTACCCCCGAAGGAGGACTCCGCATGTCCGGTGACTTGGATTTCGCCCCCGCGCGACGTTTTTCATGGTTCGTGCCCCGCCGCGTTCCCCCCGGCCCCATCGAGAAGAAGCTGGCCCTCGAGGATCATACCCGCATCTACCGCTGCCTGGGAGCCGGGCACGTGGCCGGAGCCTGGTTCTTCGCCTGGGCCCTCACGGTGGAGGTCCTGCTGCCGCCTGAAATCCTGACGGTCCTGCCCGCGACGCAGGAACCGGGCGATCCTCCGGAAGCAACCTTCGTGATACCTGAGAGGAAGGCGGCGCGGCCGCCGGATAGGCGTCCCCCCAACCAGGCGAAGGGGCCCCCGTCCGCCACGCGGAAGCCCTCGAAGGAGGAGGGGCGCATCCAGGTCAAGGTGATCGAAACACGGAAGCGGGAGGGCTGGGCCGACCAGGCGTACGCCACCCTCAAGAACATCGGCCGCGGCGTGGACCAGGAGAAGATCGAAGGCGCCGCCCGGCTCACCCGCACCGATCCCACCCGTCTCTCGGGACGGCCGGGCGTGAAGCGGGAGGAGTTCAACCAGGGGTACTTCGACGGGGACGGGACCGGCGATCCCTTCGACATGTCGGCCACCAGCCTGCCCGCCTCCGTCCTTCCGGATCGCATGCCGGGAACCGGGACCAGGCGTGGCGGCGGCTTGATCAATGAGAGCTCCATCCAAGTGTCCAACGAAGAGCGCTTCCGCTCCTCGGAGGAGATCCTCGCCGTGGTCCGGTCCCATGCCCCCGGCCTGCGGCACCTCTACAACCGGCACCTCAAGCGGAGCCCCGGCCTGGGAGGCAAGGTCACCGTCCGCTTCGCCATCTCCCCCGGCGGGCTGGTGGTGGACGCCGCCATCGCCGGCGGCACCACGGGATCCCGGGGCTTCGAGGCGGAGGTCCTGGCCCGCGTCCGCTCCTGGCGGTTCGGGGTCATCGACGCCCACGGGAACGATATCGTGACCGTCCCCTTCAACTTCTCCGAATGACGAAAAGGACGAAGCGGTCGAAGCGGCAGATTCGGCTCCTCCCTCCTTCGGCACTTTGTACCTTGGGGGGAAACCCATGCCCGGGCGGCACGGACCACCGCCCGGGCATGGGGAGGAGGTATCCATGATCCGTCGCTCCACCCGTCCCATGTCCGGCGCCCTCGCCGGCGCCTTCGCCCTGACCGCAGCCCTGCTGGCGTCCCCGCCGGCGTGGCCCGCCAACGCCCCCGCCAAGACGGCTCCCGCCGGGGCGTCCGCCGCGGCCTCCGCCGAGGCCGCCCCCGCGGCCCCGGGGACCCCGGCTTCCAAGGACCCCGCCGGCGCCGTCCCGGCCACGGGCGCGCGGCCCGGCGCCTTGGCGCCCGAGTTCTCGCTTCCGGACGCCGCGGGCAAGACCCACGCCCTTTCCGCCTACCGCGGGAAATGGGTGGTGCTGGAATGGGTCAACTACGACTGCCCTTTCGTGCGCAAGCACTACGGCAGCAGTAACATGCAGAAGACCCAGGCCGCCGCCAAGGCCAAGGGCGCTGTCTGGCTCTCCATCAACTCCTCCGCGCCTGGCAAGCAGGGGAACTTCGCCGGCACCGAGCTGACCAGGCGCATCGTGGACAGCAAGGCTGCAATGGACGCCTACCTCCTCGATCCGGACGGGGTCGTCGGCAAGGCCTACAAGGCCAAGACCACGCCCCACATGTTCGTCATCGATCCGCAGGGGAAGATCGTCTACGCCGGCGCCATCGACGACAAGCCCTCCACCGACCTCGCCGACGTGCCGGGCGCCAGGAACTATGTGCTGGCGGCCCTGGAAGCCGGCATGGCGGGAAAGCCCGTGGAAACGGCCTCCACGGCCCCCTACGGCTGCGGCGTGAAATACGCGAACTGAGAAAATCCCGGCATCGGGGGGAAAAGATGTACTTTATGGGTGTCCTAGAGAGACGTCTTTCCCAATCCCCTCGAACAAGGTCCTTCCTATGAAAATCGCCAAGAACAAGGTTGTTTCCATCGACTATGTCCTCACCGACGCCAAGGGCGAGGTGCTGGACAAGTCCTCCAAGGGGAGGCCCCTGGCATACATCCAGGGCGCCGGCAACATCATTCCCGGCCTGGCAAAGGCCCGGGAAGGCACGGGCGCCGGCGACAGCTTCAAGGCCCAGATCCCCCACAAGGAGGCCTACGGCGAGCGGGACGACGAGCTCCTGCAGGTCATCCCCAAGTCCGACTTCGGCGGCATCAGCGACCTCAAGGTGGGCATGGAGCTGGAGGCCGAGAGCGAGGACGGCGTCCGGATCATCACCGTGATCAAGATCGAAGGCGACCAGGTGACCGTGGACGGCAACCACCCCCTGGCGGGCGTGGACCTCACCTTCGACGTGAACGTGGTGGAAGTCCGCGATGCGACGTCGGAGGAATTGTCCCACGGCCATGTGCACGGCCCCGGCGGACACCACCACTGAGTCTCACGCCGTCGTGAGTCTCGCGCCGTAGGGCCGCGATCGGGGCCCATCCGCTGTATAGAGTGCCTTCCGGCGGAATCCGCTTGGGGCACTCCACCTCCCAACTCCGTTGTCCACACGGGTGCGGTCCTCGTCGCGGTGCTCCAGCACCGCTCCTCAGGCGGCTTTGCGTCTGGGCCCCGCTAGCGGCCCTACGACGCGATCCTCCTTCCTTCTTTACGAAGAAATGATTATTGCGAAGGATTGGGCCTTGGTGATATAGCACCAGGTGTTTCGGTGGCTTTGGTGCCCATGCGAA
>CBILQL010000121.1:0-10078 GCA_966238865.1 uncultured bacterium | reverse complement strand
GGTAAATTCAAGGAGACCAGAGAGGCCCGCCTTCCTCAGTTCGTGGCGGACTTGCTCTGGGTGCGGGCTTTCTCTTCGCGCAGTTGATGGGCCTTCTGCTCCGCATCCTCGGCGGAACGGCGGGCGTCTTCCAGCTTGGCCGAGGACTTGGCCGAACTGTCGCCGGCACCCATGGAGCTGTAATCGGCGCTTGAGGATTTGCTTCCGGCGCAACCCAGGAAGGCGAAAAGGGACACCGCCGCAGCGGTAGGGCCGATAAACCTGACGAACCTTGAAACCATTCGTTTCTCCATGTTTCCCATCAACTTAGGGCGACAAGCCCGTCAAGTCAATAAGCAAAGGCTAAAATCTACACGAAAAACCCCAAGGAGACAATGCACGCCCCTCCCAAAGGCCATCCCAACCGGTCCCGGCACGCCCATGCGGTCATTTTCCCTTCGGAACCCCGCCGGACCCGCCAGACCCCGTCGGACCCTTCCGGACCCCGCCAGAACCCCCGGTCCCCGGGGGATCAAGCCCCCTCACCAGTCACTTTCCGAACCCATCCGGAACCTTCCCCGAACCCTCCTTGGGACCCGGCCCCCCTTCCGAACCGGGACAGGACCATCCTCCCGGCCCCCTTTTGCCTTTATTCAGTCACCCGCAGCTTGCTAAATTCTCGCGCCGTTTAATATTTTTTGGCGAACTGGAATATTGAGGCTATGCAGGCGGACTTGCGTTCGATGATCGAGACCATAAAGGGGACCCTGGTCAATCCCGAGCTGATCCACGACAGCGTGGATCTGGTCTTCGTCGGCTCCGATCTCAACGAGCTCACGGATGATCTCACCAACATCATGCTCGTCACCAATCTCGTCCACATCCGTCTCATGGAAGTGGCCGAGGAGGTGGACATCGTCGCCATCGTCTTCTCCAACGGCCATCTCCCGAAGCCCAAGGAGATCTCCCGGGCCCAGGAGCTGGAGATCGATCTCATCACCACGCCCCTCACCCTCGACGAGGTCCACCGCCTCCTCAAGGCCGAGTACGGCACCACGCTGGACATCAAGGCCAAGATCAGCGCGTAGCCGGGACCGCCGCCGGGCGCAGCCTCCGTCCAACCGGCTCCAGCATCCCGTCCGCCCGTCTACCCCAGACTGTCCTCTGCCTTTCCTTCCACGGATATCCACTACCCCTTTTCCCTGTTCTGCTTCCCATCCCTGTCCGGGTCCCTTCGCGCATGGGAGATGGGGGGTGACGCACGCGTTACCCAGGCCCGGGATTCCCATCGCGGAGGTGGATACGGATGCGGCGTCCTTGCGTGCCCCCGGAGCCGCTCGCGGCGGGTCCGGGGGACGTTGGCGGAGGCCGAGGAGCGGGCCGACCGGAGGGGGCGCGAGCGGACGCTCGCAGAGGATTGCGGAGGCTGGTGAACGGCGTGCGGAAGCGAGCGCCGGAGGACCCATTCTTGAGGGGGCCCGGAGGGAGGCCGTAGACCCGACAAACGGGGACGCTCCGACAGCCGGAGCCTCCCGGCCCCCGGACCCGCCGCGAGCGGATCCGGTGGCCCTCAGGGACTCCTCATCCCCACCCGCGTCACTCGATGTTCTGGATCTGCTCCCGCACCACCTCCAACTCCTCCTTCCACGCGACGCAGACGTGCTGGATGTCGGAGTACTGGCTCTTGGTGCCGAGCGTATTCACCTCGCGCAGCATCTCCTGCAGCAGGAAGCCGAGGCGCTTGCCCGGCCCCTTGTGGTCGCGCAGCGTCTCGAGGAAATGGTGCAGGTGGGCCTCCAGACGGACGATTTCCTCGGTCACGTCGAGCCTCTCGGCCATGATGCCGATCTCGGTCATGAGCCTGTCCTCCGACAGCGCGGCTTCGCCGGCCAGCTCCTGCACCCGCGCGCGCATCTTGGCCACGTATTCGGCCTGCCGCTGGGGGATGAGGGCTTTGACCTTCTCCAGGGCCGGGAAGAAGGCGCGGATGCGCGTCTCCATGTCGGCGGCCAGGACTCCGCCCTCCTTCTCCCGCATGGCGACCAGCTCCCGGCAGGCCTTCGCGAAGACGGGCAGGACGCGTTCCGCCACCAGCCCCGCGGATTCGCCCGAGCCCGCGGCGACCACCATGTCCGGCAGCTTGAGGAGGTCGGCCAGGTCCACGCTGCAGCCCGGACCCAGGCGGTCCCGGGCCTCCTGGATCAGGGCCGCGTAGCCGGCGAAGACGGCCGGGTTGAAGGCGAGGCCCGCCGCGGTCGGCCCGGCGGAATCGTATTGGACATGGCAGGTGACGCTGCCCCGCGCGACGTGCCTGCCGAGCTCCTGCTTGAGGCGGGGCTCGAGGTGGAGGAGATCCCTGGAGGTGCGGGCCTGGAATTCCAGGAACCGGTTGTTGACCGATTTCAGCTCGACCGTCACCGCGTAACCGGCGCCCACCGCCTCAGCCTTCCCGTATCCCGTCATGCTTTGCGCCGCCATCGTCCGCTCCTTTGCCTGGGCCCGTTCCGCCGGGCCGCGATCCCTCGGTGGATCGCGGGCAAGGTAGCAATGGCCTCGCAAAAAGCCAAAAACCGGGGCTAAGCCGCCGGGCGTCCGACCCTTCCACGGCGTCAAGGTGTTTCGCGGGGCCGCGCCGCATCGGTGACCTGCGACACCCGTGCGCCGCGCCCGCCGCAAGAAACGACGACGGTGGAGCGGGAACACCCCGGAACGGGAGGCGGGGACCCGAAAAAAAACTTGAGGGATCCAAGACCACCCCATAGAATCACGATGATCGATCTGTGAAACCGGTCATGCACCTCCAAGGGAGAACTCGGCAATGAAGTCAGCGAATCGACACGGGGCGCTACCCCAAGGCGGCGGGTCCAAACGGCAGGGACGCCGCGCCATCCTCAGAACCGCCGCCGCCGCCTGCGCGCTGTCGGCGGCCCTGCTCGGCTGCTCGGACGCCAAGAAAGGGGCGCCCAAGGTCGTCACCGATCCCGACGACAAGCCCGGGACCGGCACCGTGGTCTCCGCCATCGACTCCCTGGTGAAATCCAACAAGGGCACCGGCAAGGGCGTGGTCACCGGCTTCCTGACCGGCGAAGGCAAGTCCGTGGCCAAGGCCGTGCTCAAGCAGGCCGCCAACGCCGCCGGCGAGCGCCGGATGCTGACCCGCACCGAGATCCCCCTCTCGGGCGCCACTGTGCTCATCTTCAACGCCGAGAAGCCGACCACCCTGGCCGATACCACCCTCAAGACCGACAGCACCGGCACCTACACCGCCGTGCTCGCCGAGGGCAAGTACTTCGGCTTCGCGGTGTACCTCGATCTGGAGACCTTCCAGCTGGTCACCACCCAGATCCCCAACATGAACCCCGTCCGCGACACGGTCATCAAGATGGACACCGCGGTGGCCATCGAGGACGTCACGGCCCCGACCGTGGTGGGCGTCTATGACGCCGCCTCCGCCAATTCCGACGGCGTGTTCCTGGTCGGCTCCGTGCCGGACGCGAACGCCCGGATAAACATCAACTTCTCCGAACCCATGAACCGCGAGTCCGCCAAGGGCGTGGTGCTGGGCAAGGTGGACACCTCCTCCAGCACGCTGGCCCTTTCCGACACCCTGTCGGGCGTGACCTTCACCTGGAGCGGGGACAGCAAGCAGCTGACCCTGAACGTGGCCGAGCTCTCGGCCGGCGCGCAGTACGGGATCATCATCCCCGTGAGCCTCAAGGACCTGGCCAAGAATCCCCTGGAGTCCGGCTTCAAGGCGATCTTCACCCCCGTCGCCGCCGCCGAGATCGAGGCCGTGGCCTTCGCCGCCGCCGCCTCCTTCCCCGAGGACAAGGGGACCCTCAAGCCCAGCCAGAACCCGAGCCTCTCCTTCAACCGGCCGGTGGACGTGTTCTCGGTGGTGAAGAACGCCGTCATCTCCCCGGCCGTGACCGGCTTCTGGGAGGTGAGCGGCTCGCGCGCCACCTTCATCCACAAGCTTCCTTTCGAGGTGGGCAAGACCTACACCGTGACCTTCCCGGTCGGCGTCAAGGACCTGGGCGGCCAGGCCCTGGCCGCGGCCCATGAGTTCTCCTTCTCCGTGGTCGACTACGAAGGCGCCGCCAAGGACGCCTCCGGGGCCGACCGGGCTGTGGCCCTCTCGGTGGAGTCCATGTTCAACGCCTACCTGGCCGGCGACCTGGGCCGCTTCGGCGCCGCCTTCCACGCCAACTTCCGCATGTACGAGGGCGCCAACGTCAAGTCCAAGACCCAGTTCCTGGACAACATGAAGGCCGATTTCGCCAACCGCATCGCCCTGGTGGCCGGCATCCCGGCCCCGGTGTTCGACGTCGATTCCGCCGCCTGCCGCGACCGCCTCCAGCGCTGGAAGGTGGCCGCCCAGGGCGACACCTCCGCCTGGCTGTGGGTGCAGTCCTACACCAACGCCGGCTCCGTCCCCCTGGTGTGGGGCAAGGACCGCAAGGAGATCGACCGCTCCAAGCTGAGCTGGGACCGCACCGGCCCCCGCTTCACCTACGAGGGCAAGGTGTACGGCTTCGCCCCCGACTTTTCCACGTTCGGCTCCTCGATGAACATGGACGCCGCCATCGACAACGCCCGCTTCATGGCCGACGTGATGGCCAAGACCTCCACCATCGTCCTCGAGCCCGTCAAGATGGATCAGAAGGAGTCCTTCCTGGTGGACGGCGGCATGTCCGTGGCCGGCGACACCGCCCGCCTCGCCGTGAAGATGACCAACACCGAGAAGTACAACCGCGGCAATTTCGACTTCGACCGCGGCTGCGGCGGCTCGCTGGAGCACACCCGCTACGAGATCCTGAAGTTCCTGCTCGTCAACGACGGCTCGCGCTGGCTGGTGCTGACCATCATCGCCCCCGACAAGGAGATCAACCGCGAGGACTTCGACAAGACCGTGGACGTCCGCGAGGACTTCGGCGCCGTCAACGTGAAGCCCATCGTCCTGCGCGCGCCCGTCAACGGGCAGTCCAACATCGCCGCCGCCGACGGCTCGGTGAAGTTCGAGTTCGACGGCGTCGCCCACGACAGCGTGGGCGGCTACCTGGTCGGCCTGGCCGAGGATCCCAAGTTCACCGGCGGGCGCCCGCCGTACGGCGCCCTGCTCTTCGTGAAGGCCACCAGCCGCACCGGCGGCCGCGAGACCTTCACCCTGGACGCCTCCGGCAAGGTCAGCGCGGGCGAGGCCTCGGCCCTGCTGCGCCGGGTCCAGGATCTGATGCTGCCCGGCTGGGAACGCACCCTGTTCGAGTACACCCTCTCCAAGCTCTACGATCAGGCGGGCGGCTTCGCCGGCGTCTACCAATGGAAGGCCATCGCCGTGCGCGACACCTCCGCGGCCCAGTTCCTCCAGAACGGCTTCCGGATGAACCGCTTCTTCGGCGAGTCCGACTTCGGCGGCAACCGCGGCTACTTCGCCGTCAAGGGCTTCCCGAGCGGCGACTTCCTGACCCGTCTTGACACCCTGCGTTACGTGCAGCCCGCCACCGGCACCATCGGCTTCGGCGACATGGACCAGGACGGCGTGCCCGACTTCATGGAGCAGAAGTACGGCAGCGACATGCGCGACCGCAATTCCTTCCCGGACTTCCGGGTGGACACCGACGGCGACAAGCTGTGCGACTTCCTCGAGAAGAAGCTCGATCCCGACGGCAAGGACAGCCTGGCCGACAAGGCCGGCGACGCCGCCCAGATCAAGGCCGAGATCGAGGCCCTGGCCAAGCTCGACCCTCCCATCATCGTAATCGACTCCGACGGCGACGGCTTCCCCGACGACGTGGAGGAGATGCTGGGCTTCAACCCCCGCGATCCCCTGAACAATCCGGGCACCAAGGTCCGCGCCAGCCTGCCCCTGGGCGTCTTCGCCGGCAAGGTGCAGATGGGCTCGACCACCAACTCCCTCAGCTTCAAGCTGTACCAGGACAGCGCCAAGGCCCTGTGGGTGGCCTTCACCGCCTACATCGGCCGGGACACGGTCGTGGACACCTCCCGCGCCAACTTCACTGACATGATGGGCGAGGTGCAGATGGCCCTGCGGCTGCCGGCGAACGGCCCCGATTCCGGCCGCGCCCTGCTGCTGCGCGGGCGCTATGAGGCCTTCCAGTCCCTGCTGATGGGTCCGGTGGACATGATCCAGGCCCCGCCCCGCACCAGCGTCAATTTCGGCAGCGGCCCCTACGTCGGCCAGTTCGCGGCCAGCGGCCGCGGCGAGGACGTGAGCCGCTACCTGCCCGGCAGCACCGGTACCACCACCGGCACCGTCCAGCCCCCGCCGACCCTGCCCGGCTACCGTCCGCCGCCCGCGGGCACCTCCGAGGGCAGCAAGATCGTCTTCGCCGGCCCCCGGGCCACCCTCATCAACGACTTCGGGGACACCCTGGCCGTGATCGGAAGCCTGGCCTGGCGCGGGCAGCCCGACGGCAGCTTCGAGATCTGGGGCGAGACCCGCACCGGGTTCACCGACGGCACCAAGCGCACCGAGGTGGGCGGACGCCTGTACCTGGCCGGCGACGGCTGGGTGCTGGACGGCCACGTTTTCCAGTCCGTCGATTCGGCCGGCTTCCACCGCGACATCCCCGGCCAGCATTGCTTCAAGGCCCGCAAGGAGGACCTCGTGAAGTCCGCCGACGGCATCGGCCTCACCGGCTCGATGGGCGGCTGGATCGCACAGGACAAGTCCGGCACCGGATTCACGAACCCGGTGACGACCGATCCCACCTGCCCGGCCGGCCAGATCTGCCCGCCGCCGACCACCGGCACCTTCTCCATCCCGTTCATGGGCGGAGTCGAACGCTTCCGGACCTTCCTCGAGGCGGACGGCTTCCGGAACGGCAATAATTTCTACGTGTCCCTGAACGGCAACGTCCTCCACGGCGTCTACGACTCCACCGGCGTGACTGCGGCCAAGTTCCCCTGGTGCAACCAGGTGGTGCTCAAGCTCTCGCCCATCCCGGCCCCGGACACGGCCACCGACGCCCAGAAGGCCGAGTTCGAGAAGCAGCGCGCCTTCCTGGCCAACCTGGGCAACGGCCTGGTCATCGTCCTCGAAGATCAGTTCAAGCCCGGGAACCCGGCCCGCATCGAGAAGGCCCGCGACTATCTCGGCCGCATCCTGGTGAACGTGTACAACGTCGAGCTCCGTCCCACCCCGTTCGACTACGGGCGCGAAGGCATGTCCTGCAACGGCACGACCGTCCCCAACACCGGCCTGCCGCCCTTCTTCCTGGGCTCGGTGGACTTGGCCCGGAACGCCCTCGCCGCCGCCGGCGGCTCGGCCATGCTGGTCCGCGATGCCGCCTCCCAGCCCGAGCGGATCCCGCTGGAGGCGGGCACGCTCCGGAAGGACACCATGCGCAACGCCGTGATCGCCAACGTGACCGGCAATCCCGAGATGACGGTCGTCTTCCTGGGCGCCGACGGCGGGGTGAACCTGCTCCTGAAGGACAATGTCCCCGTGGTGGGCCTGTTCGTCACCAACACGACCTGCCCCGAGGGTCAGACGTGCGTGCCCCAGGATACCACCCGTCCCCAGGGTCCCCTGTTCCTGCAAACCGAGATCAGCAGCCTGGTCGCCGCCCTCGCCACCACGAGCAACCTCGTGCAGGCGGTGAAGGATTCCGCCGGCCAGCCCGTGATGCTCGGCCTGGTCACCGTGGATCCGACCAGCCTCAAGGTCGACGACGGCCTGCGCGCCATCGTCGGCAACGAGCTCGGCAAGCCCGACGTCAAACTGGCCTTCCTGGCCGACGGCGACGTCAAGACCCCGATGATGCGCGGCGAATATGCCGTGGTGCTGATGCTGATGGGGCCGCCTCCCGGCAGCACGACCCCGACCGATACCACCAAGCCCCCGGTGTATCGCGGGTCCCTGACCAACCTCCAGGCCGTGCTGCAGTCCGCCGGCTGGGTGGCCAAGCTGATGCCGCCCCCGCCCGAGCTGCCGGTGGATGTGAAGATTGCCTCGGCTTCCCTGGCCAGCGATGGGCAGGTGTTCTTCGCCTACGAAGAGGGGAATCCGGCCAAGCTCTTCATCTTCATGGGCGACCGGATGGATCCCACCAAGCCGGCCATGTCCGCGGACGGAAAGCCCATCGTGGCCCCGAAGCCGCTGATGGCCGGCCCGTAGCCGGCTGAAGATAACCGCATCGAGGCCCCGGCCGCCCTTGGCGGACCGGGGCTTTTTTTATTCTCACGAACTGGGGATAGGCCTCAGAAACTGGGGGGTTGGGGTTTTCCAACCCCAAGTCTTGATTTCGCGAGATAACCAATTGGAGTATAAAGACTTACGGGCGTATGGCCGACGGTCTCGGGATTTTCTGGGGACCGTGGACCCCAGGAAGGGCAGCATGCGCCTATGAAAATCCGGCGATTTACGCTAGTTTTCGCCTGGCATGAGGGTTGCGTAAAGGTAGGTCAGCGCGGCCCCGATGGTGGGATGTCCGATGCGCATGTGAATCACGGAAAGGATTGTCCATGAAAACCTTGCTCGCCACCTTCGGTCTCAGTCTCGCCCTCGCCTCCGGCGCCCTCGCCCAGGGCAAACCCGATGATCCCGCGGCCGGCCGCGACAGCACCGGCAAGACCATTTCCAGCACCAAGTATTCTGAGGCCATGGCCCGACTGCCCGAAGGCGTGGCCGAGAAGATCGCCGCCGCGCGGGACGCAGCCAAGGCCGCCAAGGCCGACGTGGACGCCATGAAGTCCCAGGGCAAGACTCCGGAAGAGATCCAGGCCATGGTCGCCGAGAAGCGGGCCGCGGCCCTGCTCAACCTGCAGAAGGCCCTCGATGCCTTGAACAGCCTGCCCGATGGCGCCAAGGAGCGGGTCGCCAAGGCCAAGGAAAACATCTCCAAGCGCATCGAGGAGCGCAAAGCCGAGAATCCTTGAGGTTCCGAGGGATGGGAGAAAGGCCCCGGCCTTTCTCCCATCGCGGTCCGAGTCCGGGGGAGCAATCCCCCCTTTTGCATTTCCAGAGAGGTTCAGATGCGTATCGAAACCTGTCCAGCCGCTGTCGGAGCCGCTCTCCTGGCGGCTGCTTCCGTTTTCGGCGGCGAACCTTCCCGTGTGCCCGACTCTCCGGCTGTCCAGGCTGAATCTGCGCCCTCCAGGGGCTATGATGAAATCTACGGCGAGATTCTCCAGAACCTGTCCGGGCAAAGCCGCGCCAAGGTGGATTCCGCCCGGACCAAGGCGGAGAGCCCCGCGAAAGTGCCGGAAGAGGCCGCGGCGGCGAAACGCACGGAACCGGAGCGGGGCGGGAAGCGTGAAAAGGCCCTGGAGAAACTGGCGCCCGAGGTGAAGGCCAGGGTGGAGAAAGCCATCCGGGACATGGAGACCAAGCGCCGGGAGCGGGAACTGGAGTTCAGGGAATTGGAAAAATGAGATCGATTGCCGCGGTGCTGCTCGCCCTGGCCTTCAACCTGCGGGCCGGAACCGTATCGGACGGCTACCTGGGATACTCCATCGACCTTCCCGCCAACTGGGTGCAGATCAAGACCAAGGATCTGCAGCACCATTTCAAGGATCCCTCCGGCCAATACCCTTCCCGTATATCCATCGTGCGCTATGCCATCGACAAGGCCGACTATCCCACTCCCGAATCCTGGACCCAGGCCCAGTTCCTCGCCTACCTGATAGCGGTGGAAACGTCGGCGTTCCCCTTCGGGAGTGTCGCCTACTATGATTCCTCGGCTTCCGCGAAACTGGGGAGCGATTGGGCCCCGGAGGCGTTTTCCATCCTGTTCCCGGGCGACGGGCAGCGCACCTATTGCGAATATCTCCGCTACGCCGCCCACGGGGATTTCGGCTACGAAATCTACGCCTTGGGCGATTCCGCCGACATGGTCAACCGGGTCGATTTCTATGCCTCCATCATCTCCACGGTGGCCTTGAGCGCCCCGGCCCCGATCCGGTACGCGAAGCCGTTCCGCACCACTGCCCGCCGTCCGGAAGCCCCCTGGCTGCGGGCCGTGGATATACTCGGCAGGGCGCGGCGGAGCGCGCCCGCCTTCCTCGCCGCGCCGAAGTGACATTTTCCTCGCGGCGGATGGAAACCGGTTTCCGGTTTAGGTAGGATATTGGGGCA
>CBILQL010000120.1:0-10104 GCA_966238865.1 uncultured bacterium | reverse complement strand
TGTTCGAGTTGGGTTGCCGATATTCGGGACAGGTCCTTTCCTATACCAAGATGGTGGGACACCTCCAGGATGCCGGAAACACCACGACCTTGGCCCATTACCTCGATCTGTTGGCGGGGGCCGGCATGCTGATGGGGCTGCAAAAGTACGCGGGAAAGGCGGTGCGCCAACGGGGTTCCATCCCCAAGCTCCAGGTCATGAACACCGCCCTGATGACGGCCCAAATCGGCCTCACGCCCGAAGAGGCGTTACTGGACCGGGAATACCGGGGACGGCTGGTGGAGTCCGCCGTCGGAGCCCATCTCGCCAATGCCGCCATATGCGGCGAATGCGAGCTGTTCTATTGGCGTGAAAAGAACCGGGAAGTGGATTTCGTCATCCGCTCGGGGAAGGTGGTCGTTTCTCTCGAGGTGAAAAGCGGGCGGGCGCCCGAATACCTGCCGGGTCTGGCCGCCTTCGCTGAGGGGTTCAAGCCTACGCGAAATCTGCTTGTGGGAGGGGATGGAATCCCCCTGGAGGAATTCCTGGCCCGTCCGGTTTCAGATTGGTTGCGACCTTCGGCTTGATTCCGAACCCCATATGAAGCCTTCCAGACCGGCTTGACATTCACCTTGTCGGGTTCTATATTACTAATCGGTTATGCAACTAATTGGTTATGGAAAGTCGGCTTCCTCCGCCCGCCCCGCGGCTCCGCTCGCAGCTCCGGATCACCTGGACGCCACCTTCTTCGCCCTGGCGGACCCCACCCGCCGCGCCATCCTGGCGCGCCTCGCCGACGGCGAGGCCACGGTGCTGGAGCTGGCCGCGCCCTTCGCCATGACCCAGCCCGCCATCTCCAAGCATCTCCGGGTCCTCGAGAAGGCCGGGCTCGTCTCCATCGGCCGGGACGCCCAGCGCCGCCCCCGCAAGCTGGAGGCCAAGCCCTTGGCCGAGGCCACCGAATGGCTGGAGAACTACCGGAAGTTCTGGGAGGGCCGTTTCCGGAAGATGGATGCGCTCCTGGAAGAGATGAAGGGCATGCGAAGGAAAACCGGAAAGAAGGACAAGTAGGAGGCGATATGTCGGAACGAAGAGGATTCCAGGTCGAGGCGCAGGGCGAAAACGAAATCCTGGGGACGCGAGAATTCGATGCGCCCCCGGAGATGGTCTGGAAGGCCTGGACGGAACCGGAGCTGCTGCGGCGGTGGTTGCTGGGACCCGACGGCTGGGTCATGCAGGTCTGCGAGGTGGACGCGCGGGACATGGCCCTCAAGTCGCCGATGGATGAGGGAATGGCGGCGGGGTACAACCGGTTGGACGAGGTTCTGGCCGTCTTGGCGGCCGAGGCGGGAGAGCAGGGGGCGGAATGAATCCGCATTGCGCATGGCTCGGAGCGCGGCTCGCGGAAAGTTAGTTCGTCCGGTTCCTCTTTTCACAAACAGGATTTCACTTTCCATCAACAGGAGCATATCAGATGCAGAAAATCATTCCGTTCTTCTGGTTCGACGGCAAGGCCGGGGAAGCCATGAAATTCTACACCTCGGTCTTCAAGAAGAAGGCCAGGATCACATCCCTCAAGAAGTGGGATAAGGGATCGGGCTTTTCCCCGGACCAGGTGATGGTCGGAATATTCACCCTGGAGGGGCAGACCTTCTATTGCATGGATGCAGGGCCGGCCGAGAAGTTCACCATGGCCCTGTCCCTGATGGTGAACTGCAAGACCCAGAAGGAGGTGGACACCTACTACGACAAGCTGTCCAAGGGGGGCGAGAAGCAGCCTTGCGGCTGGGTCAAGGACAAGTTCGGGGTATCCTGGCAGATTGTCCCTGAAATCCTGCTGAAGTACCACGGCGACAAGGACAAGGCCAAGGCGGGGCGGGTCTTTCAGGCCATGATGAAGATGCACAAGCTCGACATCGCCAAGCTCAAGCAAGCGTACGCGGGGAAGTGAGGCCGGCATGGGGAAGATGGACTCGGCCTTGGCAGCGTCTTGATGCCGTAGTGATGGACTTCACATCCTACATGCCGGCGCCGAACTATATTTCGGTTCGCCAACATGCCATCGCCCGCCTCGCTCCCGTATATTCCCGGATGGTTTCCCGTGTCGCGGGAAGAGGCCTTGCGGCTGTGCGAACGGACGGCAGTCGTGGTGGTCCGGCCGGGCGCCGGCCTCGCCGGGGCGATACCGTTCGGTCCGGGCTGCTACTACTACCTGGCAAGCGGCCCCTATGACTACTCCACGCTGAGATACTTCGCGGCCGCGCCCGATGGCACCGGGGCCGCCCCGGCCAACGGCAGACTGGGCCGGTCGGGAGTACGGCACAAGGAGCGGTTTGCCGATGCGTCGGATCCCGGAGAGGCGACGGATGTCTATGCTGCGCCGGTGTCGGAGGAAGATGCCTGGGCGGCGGACGACGAAGAGAGGGCGCCCAGGGAAACTCCGGCCATCCGCATCGTCAAGCTCGATTGCGATTTCTTCGCTCCGGTGGAGGAATCGGTGCTCGTCCATTTCGCCATCGAAGGGGATCTTTCCCTGGCGGAGGCCATCCATCTCCGCATCGCCTCGGAAAAACAGCCCGGCAGGTTCCTGCTGAACCGGCGTGTGGACGCCAAGCCCAGGGCCTCGGGCAGTTTCCCCTGGGACGGCCTTGTGACCGATGGCGCCTATCCGGGCTGCCTGACCCTGGCCGGCTCTCCGTATCTCGTGCAATTGGGGCTTGCCCCGAAAGGCGGATCGCCGGTGTTCACCAACAAGGCCGCCCTCCGGGTGGAGTTGGCGCGAACCGAACTGGCCGTAGGCGATCCCTCGGGCTTGGGGGAGGATGCCGGACTGGGAAACCAGGAGATGGTGGCGCGCCTCAAGGAGGAACTCGCAAAAAGTCCGGACCGGGGGACAGTCCATCTGCCGGGATCCTTCTTCAAGAATGGAGTCGAGGAGATGGCGACCAGCGCCTCGTTCACCGTATACGGCGATCGCCTCAAGTCCGGGCTCGGCGTCCCCCTGTTCGTGCGTCTCTGGGTGAAGTCCAAGGATGGGAGCCCCAAACGTTCCCCCAAGGCGGTGACCGGCACGCGCATCCTCTGGGACACTGTACCGGACGACAAGACCGGGCTGGAATCGAACCTCTCAGAGCGCGGCGTGCACCCGGAGGCGAAGTCCTTCATGCAGGGGGTGGGCGCCTACAAGCAGGACAAGACCGAACCCAAGGGGCACTCGGCCCATTGGGAGCTGGGTGGCATCCGGGCGGCGGCGGCGGCGCGGAAATTCGGACGCAGGCAATGGGACGTCCTGGGCTCCGTCTGGGCCGGCGACGCCTTGAAGCAGAGGACCTGGGCGGGCCGCAGCGTCTGCGCCCAGGCCGGGGACGCCGCCGCCGACAGCGGAGTGCTCTATTACAACGGGCGCATCGCCGGCGATCGCTATACGGTGTCCGCCTATGCGGACCTGGACGGCTCCCTGGACGACAAGCAGCCGGACCTGGCTGGGCTGGTTCCCGCGGAACGCAAGAGCAGGGCCATGTCCCTGCGCAATTGGCGGGACGTGCGCATCGTCGCCAATTACACCATCGGAGCCTCCACCGCGCCCATTTCGTTCGACGGGCCGAACCGGGAATTCAAGAAGGCCGCGATTTCGATCCTTCCGGATCCCGGGCTGCAACCCCTCGACATCCAGGATCGATGGAGGACGGCCTACCAGGAGGTCATCAAGGCTTCGGCGGAAACCTTCGTCCGGGACGCGGCGATGGAGGAGCCGGGGCTCCACCCCGTGCGCTATCTCGACCCCGAGGATTATTGGCAGAAGACGAATGCGGACGCGGGCGCCTTCGGGAGAATCTGGCATCGGATCAAGGCGTTCTTCGGGGCTACGGACGAGGATGGGTATAGGGAAAAGTGCGATACGTTCGCGTACGAAATCTATTCCGAAGCCGTCACGAGGATTCCGCTCGGCAAAGGCGGAATCACGTGCATCAAGTTCGGCGCGAAAGGGGATCATAATCAGTGGCGGGGCTCCTACACGGCGGGCATGGCCCCGAGCATCTTCGGATATACCGGCCGGTCCCGGGCCCTGCTGCTTCTATTCAACAATGAGAGCGCGGAGCATACGGTCATCCATGAGTTGGGGCATATCCTTTTCCTTCCCCATGCGCCAGGGCATTGGATCGAGGGCGCGGAACCGGAGGGATGCAGGCCGGAATTGCACGACCGCGCCCAGAAATGCCTGATGTCCTATCATCCCGACGCGGAATGCTTCTGCGGCCTGTGTCTATTGCGATTGGCGGGTTGGGATCACGGTTCCATTAAACCTGATGGAACCGTGACGGATTTGATGGGGTTGGAATGAATCGCAGACGGCGCAACTTTCTGTTTCCGGCAGCAATCCTCCTCGGATTTTCGCTGACCCATTGCCAGGGAGGACCACGAAGCATGGAATCCAAGACGCTCACTACCAAGCTCCCGAGATATGAGGAGTTCTCCTGGCAACAAAGGAAGTCCGGACTCGACGAATTCATCCGCGTTTTCCGCGATGCCGGCGGGAATCTGCATACCCAAACCTACTATGAGAAGCCAAACCATATGGGGGAAGTCAAATCCTTCAAGCCGGTGAATTGGAAGGAAAAGGTGCCGGCAGGTGTCGCCTTGCGCGGCTCCAATGGCGGCCAAGGCAGCGGGGCGATTCCCAATTATTGGGTCGCCTGGCAGGAAGGCGGAATCCTCAAGGCGCATTCCATCTACCAGGAGGATCCTCTGGCCCTGCCCATGGATCCGCAGGACAGCCTTGTCGACGGCCCTCTGCTGGGTTCGGACGGAACGCTGCACGTGTATTTCCTGCGGAAGGGTCCGCAAGGCCTTGAGCTCCTCGAACACAGGTTCGTGGGCGAGGCGAAAAAGAAGGGGCATGCCTCCACCCTCAAGCTCGCCGGGATTTCCGGGGAGCCGCTGTTCATCCGGGCCGTTCCCATCGCCCCGACGTACGGTCCGGGAGTATCCGGTCCCCGGGACGTCGGCACGGCCGTGATTGGCTGGCTCACCCGCGACGGGGACGGCCTCCGCGCCCATGCCGCCTGGCTGGACCCGGGCGGCGCCCGCCTGTTCGCCTCCGATCCGATCGCCGGCTACGCGCCGTTCCCGACGCAGCGCATCGACCTCTGGGCGAACCCGGATTCAAGCCGGCTGCGGATGGCCTGGATCATGGGTCGTAGCGACAACGATACCTTGCGACCGGCGGAGTGGACGCTCTGGGCGATGACCGGGGGGCAGAGCCTGCGCATCGACTCGCGCGGCCTGGACGGATCGAACGTCCAGTCGGCCGCCACGGTCATGCTCAAGAACGATTATGTTCCGAACGTGTATTGCTATTACCTGACGCGCACCGGAAGTCTGTACGAGCAGGGTCTCACGCAAATCCGGAAAATCCGGGAAGGCGTGCCTTCCGACTACGACTTCCCCATCTTCGCCTCGGCCTATGGCCAGTGGGAAGCCCGGGTGGACCGGCATGGGGAAGTGTACTTCTATCTGCCCTCTTGGATGGAGAAGTAATCCGGAGATTACTTCTTCGCGGGAGCAGCGTCCTTCGTTGCGGGGGCGGCGTCCTTCTTCGCGGGAGCGGCGTCCTTTTTCGCGGGAGCGGCGTCCCACTTGGCCACGGTCTGATCGATCATGGCCGCCGCGTTGCCGCTGTTCGGATCCTTGGCGGCGGCTTCGCGGGCCTGCTTGGCGGCCGCCTTGGCCTCCTTCAGCTTGTTGTCCGCGGCGAGCATCTCGGCCTTGAGCCACAGGTTCTGGTGCACGGGCTTGATCTGGATGGACTTGTCGATCCACTGCATGGCCTGCTTGCGGTCGATGTTCTTCTCCCAGTAGAAGCGGGCCGCTCCCATCCAGGCGAACTGGTCGTCGGGCTTGGCCTTGGGCAGGCCCTCCTTGATCTTGGCCTTGGCGGTCTCCAGGTATTCGACGGAGATGGCGAGGGGGGCCTTCAGCTTCTCCCAATGGGTCACCAAAGTGGCGCCGCTGTCGCTGATATTCTCGAAGGAGAATTCGAGGCGCTCCTTGTGCTCGGCGGGCTGGGGGACCACGGTCACGCGCAAGGCGTCCTCCTTCTGATCATAGGTGTAGGAGCCCCAGGTCTTGTGGTTCTTGCTGAAGATGAAGGTCCAGTCCTTCTCCGTGGGCAGGATGTAGAGGGCGTACTTGCCCTTGGGCAGGGCCTGGCCGTTGATCTTCGCGTCCGTGGTCAGCTCCAGGGTGGTGGCCTCGTTGGCGCCGGCGCGCCAGATCTGGCCGTAGGGCACCAGGCCGCCCCAGATGGCGCGGCCCTTGACGGCGGGACGGCTGTAGGTCACCGTGGCGGTGGTATAGCCGAAAGCCTGCGACACCGTGGCCAGAGGGCTCTGGCGCGGCAGGTCCACGGCGGGTTGCGCGAAGGACAGGGACGCGGCCAGGGCGATGGCGGCGCCGGCGAAGGCGACCCGCCGGGGAATCAGAAGCGAAGCGATATGCATGCATTCCTCACGATTGGTTTGAAGGTGGACGGGAAAAAATACCAAATGGGAGGGATTGCAACAGGGTCGCGAAGAGAATCACGCCCGCGGTCCCCAGCAGGTTGTACCACAGGAACGATATTGAGGAGGAATTGTAAACAATTATAACTGCCGTCTGAGAGAGCAGCGCGCCGAGGAAGACCGCGGTGCCGCCCACGCGCTTCGCGTAGAAGGCCATGACGAAGATGCCCAGGATGGATCCGTAGAAGAGCGACCCCACGATGTTGACGGCCTCGATGAGGGATCCCATGCGGCCGGCGATCTGGGCGGTGAAGACGGCGTACACGCCCCAGGCCAAGGTGAAGATGCGGGACACGAGGAGGTAATGGCGGTCGTCGCCGTCCCGCTTGAACAGGCGGCGGTACACGTCCACCAAAGTCGTCGAGGACAGGGCCGCCAGCTCGGCGGAGATGGACGACATGGCCGCGGCGAAGATGACGGCGAGGACCACCCCCAGGAGACCCATGGGCAGGTAGCGGGTGACGAAGGACAGGAAGATGTAGTTGGTGTCGCTCTCGGGCAGGGACGGGTTGTGGGACTTGAGCACCCCCACGGCCTGCTTGCGCACCGTCTTCATGCTGTCCTGCAGGGCCAGCATGCGGGCCTGCCGCCGGCCGGCCTCCCCGTCGTCGCCGGCGCGCATGGCCTCGATGAGCCCGAAGGTCTCCCCTCGCTTCTCCTGGAACAGGGCCTCCTGGCGGGATTCCAGGGCCCGGTAGGCCGGGGCCTTGTCCGAGGCGAGCACCGAGGCCACCTCGGCGCTGTTGAAGAAGACCGGGGGCGCGTTGAACTGGTAGAAGACGAAGACCATGACGCCGACGAACAGGATGAAGTATTGCATGGGCACCTTGAGGAGCCCGTTGAACAGGAGGCCGATGCGGCTCTCGGCCGTGGAGCGGCCGCCCAGGTAGCGCTGCACCTGGCTCTGGTCGGTGCCGAAGTAGGATAGGGAGAGGAAGAGACCGCCCAGGACGCCGGACCATATCGTATAGCGGTTATTGAGGTCGAAGGAGAAATCCAGGGCGTCGAGGCGGCCCGACTTGCCGGCCACGCGCACGGCGTCGAGGAAGCCGACCTCCTCGGGGATGAGCCGCAGGATGACCACGAAGGCGATGACCATGCCTCCCAGGGCGATGAGCATCTGGTGGAACTGGGTGTGGCTCACGGCCTTGGAGCCGCCGGTGAAGGTGTAGAGGATGACGAGGACGCCCATGACGGCGGTGGTGATATGGATGCTCCATCCCAGGATGACCGACAGGATGAGGGCCGGGGCGTAGAGGGTGAAGCCGGCCGCCAGCCCCCGCTGCATCAGGAACAGGACGCTGGTCAGGACGCGGGTCTTGAGGTCCAGGCGCTTCTCCAGGAACTCGTAGGCCGTATAGACCTTTAGGCGATGGTAGAGGGGGACCAGGGTCATGCACAGGATGACCATGGCGAGGGGCAGCCCGAAGTAGATCTGCACGAAGCGCATGCCGTCCACGTAGCCCTGGCCGGGGGTGGACAGGAAGGTGATGGCGCTGGCCTGGGTGGCCATGATGGAGAAGGCCACCACGTACCAGCGGCTCTGGTTGCCCGCCAGGATGTAGGCGTTCAGGTCCTTCTGCCCGCGGCCCTTCCAGAGGCCGTAGGCCACGATGAACAGGAGGGAGCCCGCCAGGATGATCCAGTCGAGCGCGCTCATCGGAAGGCCGCCTGGATGGAGTAGAAGAGGACGAGCAGCCCCAGGAAGGTGAAGAGGACCAGGCGGTAGAACCCGCCCCAGGTGGAGACGAAGGGCGGAAGGCCGCTGCGATCGTCCCGGGCGCTATGGCCGGCCCCCGCGGAGCCGGCGGCCCCGTGGCCGGGATCGGATTCCGGAGCTTGCTGCCCGGGCGGGAGGTCTCGGCTCATGTCATTTCCCGGGCTTGTCCAGGGGGGCGGAGATAAGGTTGGCGAAAAGGCGGTACCCGCCCGGGACCCCGGCGGGCAATTGCCGGAACAGGGACAGTCCGGTATAGATGAAGGATCCCTTGC
This sequence comes from uncultured bacterium, assembly GCA_966238865.1. Lineage (GTDB taxonomy): Bacteria > Fibrobacterota > Fibrobacteria > UBA11236 > UBA11236 > CBILQL01. Next base: position 1,573 of record CBILQL010000120.1, on the reverse strand, counting down.
CATGGCGCGCGACGAGGAGGATGCCCCGGCTCGGTTTCTCCCCGGGGTCGGAGCCTTCCAGGAGCGGGACATAGCGCGCGTCGACGGAATCGGCGAAGTAGAGGCCGCGCTCCTGGACCCAGCCCGCGAAGTCTTCGGGCGTCAGCTTGTTCGGGGCGTTGAAGAAGGGATGGGCCGGATCCAGGAGCTTGAGGGGCGCCTCCTCCACCGTGATGCGGTCGCGGGTGAGCTTGAAGGGATAAGGTCCCAGGTCCTCGGTCACGAGGCCCGTGTTCACCGTATATTGCACGATGAGCCGTCCGCCCTTGTGGACGAAGTCCATGAGCCTGCCGCGCCGCAGGGCCAGTTCGCGGCGGGTATTGTACGCCCGCACGCCGGCCACCAGCACGTCGAACCGGCCGAGATCGCCGTCGAGGGCGCCCTCCTCCAGCACGGTGACCGCATAGCCCATGGCCCGCAGCTCCTCCGGGATGAGATCGCCGGCGCCCATGATATAGCCGATCCGCTCCTTGCCTGTCCGGATATCGGCCTTGACCAGGGCGGCCTCGGCCTTGGGGAAAAGGGTCTGGGTGGGGATATGGGGGTATTCCACCTGGACCATGCCCTGATCGAGCGCCTTTCCGCCGACCTCCAGCTCGGCCCCGACCTTGCCCTGGAAATGCCCGGCGGTCGGCGTCACGCGGAATTCCAGCTTTTCCTCGGCGTTCCGGCCGCGGATGCGGAAGGGCCGGGACGCGGGATCGCTTTTCCAGCCGGCCGGCAGCCGCAGGCGGGCCTGCCCGGCCACGCTGTCCGCGCGGTGGTTCTTCACCGTCACGCTGAGGGTACGCGCCGCGTCCCCGGGGAAGAGCGCCACCTGCTGATCGATGCGGACGGTGGCCTCGGGGGTGATCACGAAGGGCTGGAAGATCTCGCCGCGCACCTTGTCGAGGTAGGCGTATTCCACCGGCGCGGTCCAGGTGAACGTCCGGGCCGCATGGCGGAAGGTGAGCGCGACCCGGAGGGCCGTATCCGCGGCCGGCGTCGCCTGGGCGGGGATGGCCAGCGCGGTCTGCAGCGATTCCGCGACGTTCTTCCGGAGCCCGAGGCCGACCGCGGTATCGCCCCGGAAGGGATAGGCTACCTTCTCCAGGGTCCAGCCCGGCAGGGCCCGCGCCACCACCCTCAGCTTGAGGGGCAGTGCGCTTCCCGCCGCGGCGGCGGGCGTCTCCACCGTGGCATCCACCCGGAGCCCGATGAGCGCCCGGATCAGGGCTTCGGCCTCCCCCTTCTTCACGCGCACCCAGTAGCCGTCGGGAAGGGAGTCCAGCTTCGCCCGGATCCGCAGGACCTGGGGCAGGGACTTGCCCGGATCTGTGAAGTCGAAGCTCCGCACGGCCTGCTTCACGAGGGCCGATACCGCCGCGCCGCCCTTGACCTGGGCCCAGCCTTCGTCCACCTTGTCGAACAGGCCCGCGGCGCTGTCCCCGGCCAGAATCTGGAACCTGTCGATCTCGGATCCGCGGCTGGGCTTGGTCCCGAAGCCCTGGCTCTTGTGGTTGTTCCGGCTGAGGGCCTCGATCTCGTTGTAGCT
>CBILQL010000119.1:0-10116 GCA_966238865.1 uncultured bacterium | reverse complement strand
AGGGGGAGGGAGCGCAGCGTCTTCGCCTGCCGCCCCCCTGGCCGCACCCCCGCCCCCTACATCACGAATTCATCGGAGAAAGTGGGCTGGGCCGACGCCTTGTCGCCCTTTTCCCGGTACAACCGGGCGCTCTCGATGAACAGCTTCGCGAACTTGAAGCGCGAGTGCTTCTCCAGCATCTTGAGGCCCACCTCGAAGATGTTCTCGAAGTACCGGTTCCCCATCTTCAATTCACGCAGCGAGGTCATCACGATGTCCATCGCGTCGGCGGCGGCGACGATTTCGCCCTCGAGGTCGAGCTTGGCGTCCAGGGCGGAGCGGACGTAGAGGGCCTTGAGCGGGGCGGGCAGCTCCTTGAAAATCTCGTTCTCGATGAGCTCGGGGACGATTTCCTTGAGGAGGCGGCCCAGCTTGCCGCCCTGGAAGCGATGCTTGATGGGATGGGGGATGTCGGAGAGGATGGTCTCCTCGAAGTCGTGGAACAGGGCCTTTCGGAGCAGGGCCTCGCGGTCGACCTTGAGCTCGGGCTCGTAGTCGGCGATCATGAGGGCCATGATGGCCACGTTGTAGCTGTGGGAGGCCACGTCCTCGCTCTCGATCATCGGCAGGGTGCCGAAGCGGCGGATGGAGCTCATGGTCTTGAGCCGCTCGAAGAATGCGAAGAGGCGCTCGTTGGGCTGGGGGGAATCTGCCGGATCCATGCGGGGGCTCCCTGGGTGGTGCGCCTTCCAAGATAGCAAAGCGGGAAGGGGGTGCCGCGGGAGGCCCGCGAGATGGGGCGGAGGCGTGGGGACAGTCACGGCGGGGATGACCCCGGTCACGCCAGATGGGCCGGAGCGCCGGACGGCGCCGGGGCGCTATTTCAGGATGGCCTGGATCTCGGCGGCCTTCCGGTCCACCACGTACAGGATTTCCTTGATGCGGAAGTTGCGCCACATGGACGCGTACTTCATGGCCCACTCCTCCTGGATCTTGGAGCGGTTGTAGTCGCCGTGCTCGCCGCGGTACCAGATCTCGTTGTTGATCTCCTTGATCTGGTCGGCCATCTCGGAAGGCAGGTGGATGGACCCGCGGTGCTGGATGAGCTGCTTGGTGGCCTCGATGAGATCGCTGTCCGAGCGGGTCTTGCGGGCGATGGACTGGATTTCCTGCTTGTGCCGGGCCACGAATTCCAGCAGGTGCACGCCGATTCCGTTGAGCTGCCCGCTGCGGTACAGACCGTCGATGATTTGCAGTTCTTCGTCCATGTCGTCCATCCCGTCAGGCGTTCCCGCCGGAGCCAGTCCGCGGAACGCCGCCCGGGGGGCCATTCCGTCCCTCAAAGTCCCTTAAATAGGCGGCAAAATCAAGTAGGGAAAGAAATTCCTTTATATTTTCGGCCTTGTCAACCCGGCCCGGCTCCTCGAAACGCCCGCCGGGAACGCGCAGCCAGACGCCGGTCGCTCCGGCATTGGCTCCCGTTTCGGCGTCCAGCCGCTTGTCGCCGACCATGTAGCTGGCGGCGAGATCGATGCCGTGCCTGCGCGCCAGGTCCAGGAGCATGCCCGGCTTCGGCTTGCGGCATTCGCAGTCCGACACGTAACGCGGGTCCTCGCCCTCGAGGTGATGGGGACAGAACAGGATCTCGTCGAAGCGGATGCCGTGGGATCGGAACAGCGCGTCGGCCTGGGCATGCAGGCGATCCACGTCTTCGTAGGTGAAGTACTGCCGGGCCACGCCGCTCTGGTTGCTGACGATGAAGAGGCGGTAACCCAGATCCTGGAAGATCTGCAGGGCTTGAAGGACGCCGGGAATCAGCTCAAAATCCTCAAATTTGACCATGTACGGCTTGTCCACGTTGAGCGTGCCGTCCCGGTCGAGGAAAATCGCCTTCATGGCAAGGGTAACATAGCAAAAAAGCCGATCCGGGGCCCGGCGGGCCAGCCGGCGCGCCCTCCCGGGGCCGGTTCTGTAGCATCCATGTTACCCGGCGTCGGGCCCTTCCGGGGAGCGGGCCGGGGCTGCTTACCGGCCGGCGGGCCGTCCCCCAAGCTTCCCAACCCAAACGGCCCCAAGCTTCGCCAGACGCCGCCAATACCGCCTGCAAAACATGAAGACTCGTCACCGTCCGCGGGCTGTCCGGCTTGAATCGCCCCTCCCGGACAGGCCATACTTTGGCTGGGCGGGGTCCAGGGGACCGTCGCCTCCCGGGGCGCGGACGGGCGCCCGGCATTCCGGGCCGCCATCGCGGCGCCCGGAATGCCGCCCGGCGTCGGGCGGCGGGTTGCTTTCCGGAAGGGCGGGTTTTCCGTTCAACGGGAAGAGGGGGTAGCCATGAGTCACCGCGAATCGAGCCATTCTTCAGTGCCGATTTCCGCCAGCCTCGTATCCGCGTCGGTCCGGGCCTTCGCGGCCGCGGTCGTTTCGACCGTGGCGATCGCCGCGACCGTCGCGGGCGCCGCGGTCCCGCCGCGCATCGGGGCGGACTACCTCATCCACGAGCCCGCGAATCCCTCCGCGTACCAGGGTTCGCCGGCTTCCGCCTCCAACGGGAGCGTGTTCCTGGTGGTGTGGACCGAGTCCGCCGCCGACAACCGCATCCTGGCGGCGCGCGTGCGGGCCTCCGACGGCCTGATCATGGACCCGGACGGCATCTTCCTCGGCACCTACGAATCCTTCCAGAGCATGCCGGCCGTGGCCTCCGACGGAAGCGGATTCCTGGTGGTCTGGGAGGACCTGAACGGCGCCAACGGTTCCGACGTCTTCGGGGCGAGCATCACCGGCGTGGACGGCGCCGTGCCGACAGTCCGGGTCTCCCCGCTGATCGCGGCCCCGGGCGACCAGTTCTTCCCCGCGGTGGCCTCCTCCGGGGACGGCTACCTGGTCGTCTGGGAGGACATACGCGCGGGCAGCCATGCCGACATCTACGCCGCCCGCATCGGCGCCGACGGCGCGGCGATGCCGGCCGACGGCTGGGCGGTGGAGAGCAGCGACTTCAAGAAGTACCGGCCGGTGGCCGCCTCGAACGGGACCGGCTACCTGGTGGCCTGGGAGGACACCCGGGCCGGCGGGCTGGACGTCTACGCCCGGCGCCTCGACGCCTCCGGCACCCTGCCGGTGGATGCCGCGGCCTTCCTGGTCTCGGCCGCTCCCGCCGAACAGACCAACCTGGCCGTCGCCTCCAACGGCGAGGACTACCTGGCGGTCTGGGAGGATTACGGCTTGAGCCCGGACGCCAGCATCGCCGGAGCGCGCATCCGCGGATCCGACGGGGCCGTGCTCGATCCCGTCGGCATCATCCTGACCTCCGCCCCCAACTACCAGATCTTCCCCGCCATAGCCTCCAGCGGCGGCGACTACCTGGTGGCCTGGGAGGATTACCGGGCCCTGGGCGGCGGCGTCACCGACGTGATGGCCGCCCGCGTCAGTGCCCGGGACGGCAGCCTGCTGGAAACCGAGGTGCCCATGCACGCCGGCGCCGAGAGCCAGTTCATAGCCTCCGTGGCGGCCGTGGAAGGTCGCTACATGCTGTCCTACCAGGACATGTCCCTGTCCGGGTCGTTCCGCATCCGCTCCCGCTTCGCCGAGTTCGACGAGGACCGGGACGCCGACGGCGTGCGCAACCGCCAGGACAATTGCCCCGACCTCCCCAATCCCGACCAGGCGGACACGGACGGCGACTCGATGGGCGACGCCTGCGACGCCGACGACGACAACGACGCCGCCCCCGACTCCGCGGACAACTGCCCCATGGTCCCCAACGCCGACCAGGAGGACGAGGACAGGGTCGGCATCGGGGACATCTGCGATCCGGACGAAGACAACGACGGGATCCCGGACACGGAAGACAATTGTTCCACGCTGCCCAACTCCGATCAGCTGGACGCGGACGGCGACGGGCTCGGCGACGCCTGCGACGCCGACGACGACAACGACCGCGTCATCGACCTCGCGGACAACTGCCCCTTCCTTCCCAACGGCGATCAGGGGGATGCGGACGGCGACGGGCTCGGCGACGCCTGCGACGCGGACGACGACAATGACGCCGTCCCCGACCCCGCCGACAACTGCCCGCTCGCGCCGAACCCCGATCAGCGCGACACGGACGGCGACCGGATCGGCGACGTCTGCGACGACGACGACGACGGCGACGGGCGCGAGGACTGGATGGACAATTGCCCGCTCCACCCCAATGCGGACCAGGCCGACCGCGACGGCGACGGCCTCGGCGACGCCTGCGACGCGCCGTCCGAAGTCCCCCCCCTCGAGGTGCGCATCGACGTGGTGCCGGGCAGCAGCTCCAACCGCATCCGGGTGGGCTGCGGGCAATGGACCCCGGTGGCCGTGCTCGGATCTTCGACCTTCGACGTCACGCGGATCGACTTCGCCACCGTGACCTTCGCGGGGGCCTCCCCGAAGCGGCAGGGCAGAACCGTCAAGGTCGTCTACCGGGACGTGAACGGCGACCGCCGCAAGGACGCCGAACTCCAGTTCCAGGGCCATGACATGTCGCTGCGGCCCGGGGACACCCGCGCGGAGCTGAAGGGCAAGCTGAAGGACGGGACGCGCTTCTGGGGCTCGGACAAGGTGAAAGTGTCCCGCTGAGGGCGGACCGCGCCGGCTGCGCGGCGGTCGGGTCCCGGCAAGGCCGGGACCCCTGCCCGAGACGAGACTTGAACTCGTAGTGCCTTACGGCAAAGGGATTTTAAGTCCCCAGCGTCTACCAGTTTCGCCACTCGGGCCGGGCGGACCCCGCGGAACCCGCGGGCCTTTCGGCCGCCTGCGAAAGGTAGTTTCTCCCGGGGCTTTACAGGAGCCGCCTCCGTAGCTATTTCACGGGCATGGGCGAAACCACCGTGCTCGTTGTCGACGACGATTCCGCCGTTCTCGGGCTGGTCTCAGGCGCTCCGTGAGGCGGGATACCGCGTGCTCCAGGCGCGCCACAGCGACGAGGCGCTGGACATCAGCGCGGCCACCAAGGAGGAGATCCCCCTGCTCGTCACCGACGTGAAGATGGATCCCTACATGACCGGCTTCCAACTCGCCCAATGCCTGCGGCTGATGCGCGTGGAAATCAAGGTCCTCTACATCTCCGGCTTCGTCGAGGACGAGATGGTGCGCTGGGAGGTGGAGAACGGCGTGGCCGTCTTCCTCCAGAAGCCGTTCGCGCCCTCGGTGCTGGTGGAGACGGTGCGCAGGATCCTGGCGGCACCGGCCTAGGGCCATTTCGAGGCGATTTCCCGCTCGATTCCGCGCCTTTCCGCGGCATTGCGCGCCCACCCCCAAACACCTAGTTTAATACTCGTGTGTAAAGGCGCCTGAAGTTCGCCACTGGCGCCGGGCGAAACCGCCGACGTAGGCGGCGTGACGGGAGCAACGCAACCGTCTCTGCACATGGACCGGCCCAGGGTAGCTCGGGCCGGTCCTTCCCGGCACCCCTCGGGCGACCGGGGAAAGTTGCGTGGCGGGTGGGACCGCAACCATCTCATCCGCCGTCGCAGGGGCTAGTCCGCTTACTCCCGGGCTAGCCCCTCTTTGTTCCGGCGGATGAGATGTTTCACGAGCCAGCAAAAACCCCGGGACTGTGTCCCGGGGTTTTTGCCTATGCCCACTCGCCCGGATGCCCGGGCTCGTGGGTCCCTCCTCTCCGAGAGCCCGATGCGCATTGAAGAGAAGAGTCGGTCCTTAAGAGTGGACTTGGGTCTCCGGATGCGGTCTTGAGTCACTGGAGACATCCCTGGGATTCATGGTCGGTTGTTGCCCTCGCCCGAAGCGGGCATTGGGTGGCGGCGGACGGGGTTGGAGCGGCCTTTTCGTCCACAGTAACTTTTATGTCACCATAATCGGGAGAGGATACGGAGGTCGGGAGAAGATACGGAGGAGAAGGCGGCCCCCCGGTGGCGCGGCCGACGGAGGGCGGGCGTTCAAGGCGCGGAGAGGGCGGGGGCGGGGGTCTCGGCGGGGCGGGGGACGGGGGGCTTGAGGCCGTAGAGGATGAGGAGGTTGGCGGCGGCGGCGTCCCAGGTGAGGGATTCGGCGCGCTTGCGGTTGGCGGCGATGGCTTCCTGGCGGTATGGCTTGTCGTAGAGGAGGCGGGTCAGGGCGGCGCACCATTCCTCTCGGACTCCCGGGCGGACCAGGGAGGCGGGGTGGTCGAGGATGCCGCGCATCGGCTCCTGGTTGGCGGCCAGGACCGGGCAGCCGGCGCGCATCGCCTCCAGCACCGGGATGCCGAAGCCCTCGGCGGTGGAGGGGAAGAGGAGGCACAGGGCCTTGTCGTAGCAGGTCTTGAGCAGGGCGTCGGACGGGGACTCGAGGAGGGTGATCCAGGGGGGGATGGCCCCCTCGGGGAGGCCGAGCTGCTTGCGCACCGCTTCGCGGTTGCCGACGATGACCCAGTTGAGGTGGATGTAGCGGGAGCGCATCAGGGCCAGGACGTCCCAGGCGAAGGGCAGGTTCTTGTTCGGGGTGTCGCCCACGGAGAGGGCGAAGTTCTCCATGAGGAAGGGCTCGGAGGGGAGGCCGTCCAGGTGATCGCCGCCGGCGCCGGCCACGGTGATGCGGTCGGCGTCGACGCCGGCGCGCACCATGGTCTCCACCTTGACCTGCTCGGTGTCGGTGACGACGTGCCGGGCCTTGGGGAGGGCCCCCACCTGGATGGCGATGCGGCGGGTCCCGCGGTAGAAGCGCAGGAGCTCGGGGGCGTCGTCGTGGAACATGTGCCAGTCGTGCACGGTGGCGATTCCGCGGAACGCGAAGAGGCGGGGGAAGGAGACGCGATCCACCGGGCCCAGGGCCACGAAGTTGTGGAGGCGGTGGACGCGGTGGAAGAGGAGCAGGATGGGCAGCACGGCCTGGTCCCACAGCCACATGCGCTTCCAGTCGGGGGCGGCGATTTTCACCGGGATCTCCGGCAAGGGGACGTCGCGGCCGGCGAGGACCAGGCTGCAGACCCGGTACCTGGGGCCTTTCCGGGCCTGCGAGGTGGCGGAGAGGGAGGCGGCCAGGCGGCGGGCCATTTCCAGGGTGTATCGGCCGATGCCCTTGCCGGCGTAGCCGCATTGCAGGGGGCGCAGGTCGAGGAGGACAGTCCGGGGGCGGTTGAAGAGGCGGACCGGCATTTCCTGGAAGAATAACCAAAAAGCTCCAATGCCGGAAGGATGCACGGGAAACTCTGCCCGATTTTGTATAAATTGATGGGTCCGGAGCTTTTTCCAGAGCGCGGACATACGGCCCGCATCCATCCTTAAAAAGAAGACAGAGCGCCATGATCAAGGTTGCCGCCGTCGAGGCGGAGTCCGACGCAGAGCGCGCCGGCATACTTCCCGGGGACAAGATCCTCCGAATCAACGAGGAGGAGATCCGGGATCGCCTGGACTTCGAGTTCCATCGCAGCGGCGAGTTCCTGGAATTCGAGGTGATGCGCGGCGAGAAGGTGCTGCGCATCGGCGTGGACCGCGACCCCGCCCAGGTGCTCGGCATCGAGCCGGAGGTGATGAAAATCCACCTCTGCAAGAACAACTGCGTCTTCTGCTTCGTGCACCAGACCCCCAAGGGGATGCGCAAGTCCCTGTACGTCAAGGACGAGGACTACCGCTACTCCTTCCTGGACGGGCATTTCACCACCCTGTCCAACATGAAGGAAAGCGACTGGCAGCGGGTGCTGGACCAGAAGCTGTCGCCGATCTACGTGTCGGTGCATTGCACCGACACGGCCATGCGCGCCAAGCTGCTCAAGAACGACAGGATAGAGCCCGTGATGGATCGCCTCCGCTGGATGGTCGATCACAACATCGACTTCCACACCCAGATGGTGGTGATCCCGGACTGGAACGACAAGGAGTACCTGGAACGTTCCCTGGCGGAGCTGCGCCCCCTGTATCCGAGCCTGCTCTCCATCTCGGTGGTGCCCATCGGCCTCACCGCCCACCGCCAGCACGTGCCGGACCTTCGCCTGTTCACCCGCGAGGACGCCCTGGACGCCCTGGAGCGCGTGGAGCGGCACGGCCGCGAGGCGATGGCGGAGACGGGCGAGAACTTCATCTTCGCCTCGGACGAGATGTACATCGCCGCGGGCCGCGAGATGCCGCCGGCGGAATTCTACGGCGACTTCAGCCAGTACGAGAACGGCGTGGGCACCATCCGCACCTTGATAGACGACTTCGCCAGGGAGCTGCCCTACCTGCCGAAGGCGGCTCCGGACTGGGAGATCACGGTGCTCACCGCGTCCCTGGCCGCGGACACCCAGAGGTCCATCCTGGACACCCTGAAGCGGGAGAAGGGGCTGGCCTCCGAGCTCATCGTCTGCGAGAACCTGACCTTCGGGGCCTCGGTGACGGTGACCGGCCTGCTGTGCGGCAAGGACTTCGCCGCCGCCCTGGAGAAGAGCCGCGGCAAGGGGCCGGTGCTCATCCCTCCCAACAGCCTCAACCGCGACAGCCTCTTCCTGGACGACATGAGCCCGGCGGACCTGTCGCGCCGGTTCGGACGCAAGGTGATGGCGCCCAACAGCTTCCGGGAATACTTCCCCCATTGAAGCCGGCGGCCTCCTCCTGGTCCGGGCGGGGACGTGCCGCCCTCCTGTTCCTAGGCCTCTTCGCCGCTGCCGCCCCGGCCGCGGCCCAGGACCCCTTCGACGACTCCGAGCCGCCCCGTCCCATCCCCGCCCAGGAACGGCCCGCATTCCGCGAGGTGCGCTCCGTGCCGTATCCCAGCGGCGCCGTGTACCTGCGGAAGGGCATCACCGGGGCCTTCCTCGGGGGCAAGTACCGGAACCTCGGCGAGGACAAGAGCCTGTACCAATGGCAGGGCGAGGTGGGATACTTCTACACCCCTTGGTTCTCGGCCGGGCTGGCCTTCAAGATCAACGCCGGCGAGCCCTCCGAGACCGAGCAGAAGGTGCTCAACCGCTACTACGCCAATCTCCGCTTCCACAAGGCCTGGACCCGTGCCTCGATCTACGCGGGGCCGCAGATCGGGGTGGACAACCTCAACATCCTCAGCGGGGCTCCCCCGGAGGACACCCTGGACAAGGTGATCCGCGATCCCATCAACAACACCAACATGGGCCTCGGGATCGAGGCGGGGCTGGGCTGGAAAGTCTCCCGCTGGGCCGGCGTCACTTTGGGCACCATCACGGAATACTCCCTGGTGGACGACGAGAAGAGCATCTTCGGGAACGACCTCAACCTGAGGCTGGTCCCGGGCGTCGCCGTCGACGTGCTGGCCTTCACCGACACCCTGCGCGAGCTGGTCCCGGCCCTGTACGTGACCCTCGAGACCCACCTGGGTTTCCTCGTCCTGCAGCACGACCGCCGGAACACCGACCGGGCATTCCTGATAGGTGTGGGGCTGGCGTTCTGACGAGGGGGACTGCCCCGGGGTCCATTGAAGGGGTTTTTCGTTTTCCATTTTTTGTTGGGATGTCCCGGAGGTGCCGGAAATAAAGCCTGGGGAGGAAGCCTGGGGAGGAAGCCTGGGGAGGACCGGGAACCCCCGATTCTGCTCATTTCCCCAACAAAAAACGAAAAACAAAAAACGAAAAACGGGAAGCCCCCTCGAAAAACCTCTCCACTCCCTCCCTATTGCCCCTTTTTCTTGCAGAATCCCCCCCTTTTTCATACCTTTGCTCCTCCCCTGGAAGCCTTTCCTGCCCATACGGGCGGGCCTCCGGCGGGATCACACCTGCTCCGGCCGCCTGGGACCGGGGCCAAGCCCGCGTCCCGCGAGGGATGCCGGGAAGACCGAAGGAAGGCCTGATTTGGCGAAGCCATATGAAACCGTCGTCGTCGTGGATGCGATGATCCCCGACGAGAGCATCGCGTCCGAGTTCGACGCGATCGCGAAACTGATCGAGTCCCAGGGCAAGCTGGTGAAGCTCGATCGCTGGGGCAAGCGCAAGCTCGCCTATGCCATCCGCAAGCGCACCCACGGCGAATACGCCGTGTTCTACTACGAAGGCACCGGCGCCATCGCCGCCGAGCTGGAGAAGCGCTTCCGCATCAACGAGAACATCCTGCGCTGGCTCACCGTGGCGGACAACCCGGTCGGAGTCCCGGCCGACAAGGTTCCCGGCGAAGGCGCCGAGCAGCCCCCCGAGCCCGCCCACACCCGCAGAGAAAGGGAGTTCTGAAATGG